>NZ_JBHWMB010000093.1:0-11121 GCF_042730015.1 Streptomyces sp. NPDC059957
GAGGCGTGTCGGTCCTGGTCCGGGCCCTGGCCGTCCGGCACGGTGGGCGCGGCCTGTGGCCGTCCGCCCGTGACGGTCCCTGGAACGCGCGAAGGGGTGCGTATGACGGAGAACGGCAACGCCCGGACCAGCCGCCGCACACTCCTGCTCGCCGCCGGATCGGCCGGAGCCGCAGCACTGGCGGCCGCCTGCTCGGGTCCGGCCACCACACGGGGGGCGGCCGGCCGGCCTCAGGCCCCCGCGTCCCCGACCGGGACCGCGAGCGCGACCGCGACCGCGACGGGATCGTCCACCCCGGCGTGCGTGCTGACCACGGAGTCGGGCGAGGGCCCGTACTACCTCGACCTGGACCGGGTTCGGTCCGACATCACGGAAGGCCGGGCCGGCGTGCCGTTCCGCCTGGACCTGACCGTGCTCCGGGTACCGGCAGGCTGCCAACCGGTCGAGGGCGCCGCGGTCGACGTCTGGCACGCGGACCCTTCGGGAACCTACTCCACCGGCAAGGACACCTTCTTCCGCGGAACCCAGCTCACGGACGCCGCAGGGCGCTGCACCTTCCGCACCATCGTGCCGGGCTGGTACCGGGGTCTGGCGCCCCACATCCACTTCAAGGTCCGCCCCGATCAGCGCACCGGGACGACCTCGCAGTTCTTCTTCCCCGAGGAGCTCCTGGTGCGCGTGTACAAGCTCCAGCCCTACGCCCGCCGCCCGGCCCCGGCCCACCCCAACACGCGCGACAGCCGCTACCGGGACTCGGGCGCCGCGATGACCCTGACCCCGTCACCGGACGCATCCGGCTACCGGGCGGCGTACACCATCGGCATCACCTGAGAACCACCGCGCCCGTTCGGCTCACGGCGCGGCGTCCGAAGGCTCGTACCAGAGGCTCGCCATGGGGGAGCGCGTGGTCCAGCCGAGCGAGGAGTAGAGCGCCTGGCCCTCCGGCGTGCCGACCAGGAGGCCGGTCCTTGCGCCGCCTTCGTACGCGGTGCTCCCCAAGGTCCGCATCACCAGAGCGCCGAGGCCCTTGCGCCGGTGCTCGGCGGCGGTCTCCACCTGGTCGACCACGACATGCGCGCCGACATGGGCGATCTGCCCTCGGGCGGCGAAGTGGCCGGCACGGGTACGGACCAGCACGCGGCTGACGCCGCCCCGGGTCCAACTGGTCAGCGTGTAACCGGCAGGCACCTCAGGGCGCTCCGGTGCGAGATGGCAGGTCATCAGGAAGCCGGGACCGCCGAGCCGCCAGCCAGGCCCGACCCAGGGCAGGACCGCCCCGTCTTCGGCGAACAGCTTCAGCCAGGTACCCGGCGCGCTGGTCGCGGCCACGATCTTGCGCACATCGGCCTCGGTGGGCTCCGGGAGCACGTGCCGGGCGACGTGCTGGGGCTGCCCGACGTCGATCGTCCACCCCCACGGCTCGTCGATCGGGTCCGAGCTGCCGCGGGAGACGGTCCAGCCGTCGACCCACATCCGTACGAGCTCACTGGTCCTGGTGTCCGACATGACTGCCTGCCCCCTGGCTGGTAATGACCGATAGCTATATGGGAACCTTACGCATCGGGCGTCGGATCGGGCTATGGGGGCATGCCCGCATCCCGGCGCCGGACGGCCCCACCGGTAGAGACGCAGAGTGCCCAGTCGATCGCGGTGCGTGATGATCCAGGTGTGGGGGGAGCCCTGGCGGGCAGATAACCTCCATGCTCTCGGACATGATCGAACGGCTGCGGCTCCTGCCCCGCCCGCGCCGAACTCCCGTCTTCACCGCCGACTTCGCCTCTCCCACCCAGTGGATCGCGGGCCACTCGTGGGCCTATCCCGACGGCGGCCCGGTCAACCCGGGCGACAACAAGCTGGACCACCTCACCGACGACCCCGCCTACAGCCGCGGCGGGGTCTTCCGGGCGACGCCGCGTCCCGACGGCAACTGGGACAGTGGACTGCTGACGACCGAGGGCAGTGACGAGGGCTTCGAGGTGCGCACCGGAGACGTGCTGGAGGCCCGGGTGAAGCTGCCGGTGGAGGTTGGGGCCTGGCCCGCCATCTGGACCTGGCGCGACGGAGGTCAGGAGATCGACGTCTTCGAGTACCACCCCGACAACCCGGACCTCCTCGAACTCTCGAACCATGTCCGGGAGGCACACCGCTACCACCGTGACCCGGCGGTGCGGCCTGGTGCGTGGATCGATCTGAAGGTCGAGTTCGGGAAGGGTTCGGTCGTCTGGTGGGTCAACGGTGACCGGGTCTTCAGCGACGGCAGGGGAGTGGGCCGCCGCTGGTCCGCGTACCTCATCGTCAACCTCTCGGTCTGCGCGGGCAGGTACCACCCGGCACCCGAGCCCGGGGTCACGGAGCTGTCCTACGAGGTCTCGCAGTTGAGGGTGTACCGGACCCATCGGGGGCTGCTCTAGCGAGGCGGCGCGGCGGCAGCGCCGGGCGGCGCCCGGATTCCACGGGGAGCCGGTGGCCGGGACGCGCCCTGGACGCCGAATCCGGGGTGCGTTAGCTTCCGGCGCCATGAGACTTCTGGGAGTTGGCATGTGCGCGGCGGCTCTGCTGCTGGGGGTGGTGGCCGCCCCGGCGCAGGCCGCAGGCGAGTCACGGGACCTCCGGGGCGCGCACTGGGCGCTGAAGGAGACCGGCAAGGACGCCCGCTTCCGGGGACTGTCGGCGGTGAGCAGGTCCACGGCCTGGGTGGCCGGCTCGAAGGGGACCGTACTGCGCACCACGGACGGAGGTCGCAGCTGGCGCGACGTCTCACCGCCGGGGGCCGTCGCGGAGGGGTTGGAGCTGCGCGACATCGAGGCCTTCGACGGGCGGCGCGCCGTGGCCCTGTCCATCGGCGAGGGCGAGGCCTCCAGGGTGCTGCGCACCGAGGACGGCGGTGTCACCTGGACGGAGACCTTCCGCAACCCCGACCCGCGGGCCTTCTACGACTGCCTCACCTTCTTCGACTCCCGCCACGGGCTCGCGATGAGCGACCCGGTGGACGGCAAGTTCCGCATCCTGTCCACGAACGACGGCGGCCGGAGCTGGCAGGTGCTGCCCACTGCCGGGATGCCGGACGCGCTGCCGGGCGAGGCGGGCTTCGCGGCGAGCGGCCAGTGCCTGGTGTCGGCCGGACCGCGCGACGTCTGGCTGGCCACCGGCGGGGGCCCGGTCGCGCGGGTGCTCCACTCCGCGGACCGCGGCCTGACCTGGCAGGTCGCCGACTCCACCCTCCCCGCGGGCGACCCGGCGCGCGGGGTCTTCGCCCTCGCCTTCAAGGACCGTACGAGGGGCCTGGCGGTCGGCGGCGACTACCGCACCGGGCAGGCCTCCCCGCAGGCAGCGGCGGTGTCCTCGGACAGGGGCCGCACGTGGAGCCAGTCGTCGACACCGCCGCCCGCCTACCGCTCGGGCGCGGCCTGGTTCCCGTACGGCGCCGGCACGGCCCTGGCGGTGGGCCCGACGGGCACGGACGTGACCCGGGACGGCGGCCGCACCTGGCGACCGCTCGACCCGGGTTCGTTCGACACGGTCACCTGCGCACCGGACGGTGGCTGCTGGGCGGCGGGGGAGAAGGGGCGGGTCGGGCGCCTGGAAGGGGTGCGCGGAAGCTGACCGGCGGTTCCGGCGCCCGGCGCCGCCCGCCGCCCGCAGGCGGGCCGGGTAGAGGTCCGGGTCGGGGCCGTGCGCACGGAACGTGAACGCCCGCGCGCCGTGGAGATCCACTGAGATCGATCGTACGGGGCACGGACTCCGCGGATCCGCCATCCGGCGGACGTTCGATTCCGTGATCGAAATGGAGGTGCGCGGCGCCCGAGGGGGCTGGCAAGCTGCGCCGGTGAACCGTGAACAGATCTCCGCGATCGCCCATGCGGACCACCCGATAAAGTCCCCGCTCGACGACGAATCCGTGCGCCGGCTCCTGGAACGGGGCCTCCCGCGCGGCGACGAGCGGGTGCTCGATCTCGGCTGCGGCGGAGGGGAATGGCTCCTGCGTGCTCTGGCCACCCGCCCGGACCTGCACGCCGAGGGCGTCGACATCTCCGAGGACGCTCTGGCGCAGGCCGGGCAGGAGGCGGACCGCCTCGGCGTCGCAGACCGCCTGCTCCTCCACCACCGGGAAGCCGCGGACTTCGTCTCCCCGCAGCCGTTCGACCTGGTGCTCAGCGTCGGGGCCGCGCACGCCTTCGGCGGTCTGCTGCCCACCCTCGCCGCCGCACGCGAGCACCTGGCTCCGCGCGGCCGGGTCCTGATCGGCGAGGGGTTCTGGGACCGTTCCCCGTCCCCGGAGGCCGTCGAGATGTTCGGGGACCTGGCCGACCTGGCGACCACCGTGGACCAGGTCGTCGCCGACGGCTGGACTCCCGTCCACGGGCACGTCAGCACCCGCCGCGAACTGGACGACTACGAATGGGCCTGCTGGGGGTCACTGGCCTCGTGGGCCGTGGACCACCCCGCCGACCCGGACGGCGCGCACGTGCTGGCGACGGCCACGGCCCGCCGCACCGAATGGCTGCGCACCTACCGGGACTCCTGGGGCTTCGTTTCCCTGGTCCTGTCCCGGACGCCGAGCTGAAGCAAGCCGTCCGGCAGTCTCACACGTAGCCGACCGTGACCTCCTGGAAGCCCAGGGAGCGCAGCAGGCCCTCCAGCATCGTCGTGGTGTTCTTCTCGGTGCGCTCGACGAGCCCGCTGTCGCGAGCCGCCTCGGTGATGTGCTGAACTGCCAGGCGCTGTACGGCCTGTTCGCCCGCCGGATTGTCGGTGAACAGGTCGCCCAGCCGGTCCAGCAGTCCCCGCTGCTTGGACACGGCGTACGAGCGGTCCAGGTCCAGCGCCGCCGTCCCGAGGACGGCGTGGGGCAGGCGGAGCGAGACCTTGGTGCGCTCCTCGTTCACGGTGACGGCCTGCTCGCCGAGTCCGCCCAGGTCCACGTAACCGCTCACGGAACCCGCTCCGACGTAGAGGGTCCGGGTCCCCCGGACGGAGTCCGGCAGGAAGGCCGCGTCCTTCTCCAGGTCCACCACGACCTGGAAATTGCCGGCGGCGCCCTCGTAACGGTGCATGTCCTGGATGGACTTGAGCAGGACCGGCCCCGAGCGGTCCACGGTGCTCTCGCGGAACAGATCGCCGAAGCCGGGCAGCAGACTGAACCGGCCGGCCAGCACCAGGACCACGGCCAGCACGGCCAGCCCGCCCGCGGCCCGTCCCCACCACGGCAACCGACGCCGCTCTCTTCGCGGTGCGGCTTCGCGCTCCGCGTCGTGCGATGAGTTGTCCATGCCCTGCGGATGCCCGCCCAGCGCGGTCCCACGCCTCGAAGGGCCCTGGGCGGCGTGCGGCGCGGAACTGGCCGCCCCGCTCTACCAGTTGCCGCCCGGTGCGGCCCCGGTGTGGGCGGAGCGGCCGGGGGCGAAGGACATGCGGTTCCAGGTGTGACGGCGGCCGCGGATGGCCACCGAGTAGGCGTACATCACCTCGGGGTCGCACATACCGGGAAGGTAGGAGTCGCCGAAGTGGTGGGCGTCGAAGCCGGCTTCCTTGGCGTTCAGGGCGAGTTGCGGCACGACGTTCGCGTGGGAGCCCTCCTGGCTGGTGCCGATGGCTCCCATGACGATCGCACCCGCGTCCTGGACCGCCGCGACGGCCGTCGCGGCCAGCTCACGGGTCATGCCGGGCAGGGTTCCCGGCAGCGGGGCGACCACCCCGTCGGCGCCGGCGTCGACGAGGGCGGTCAGCCGCGCGGGGGTGACGCGTTCGGGGCAGCCGGCGTGGTGCATCTTGCCCGACCACAGGGCCGCGTCGTCACCGAGCCCCTTGCGCAGTTCCTCGGTGACCCGCGCCATGCCGTCGTAGGTGCCGCCCGTACCGGGGTTGGCGGTGATGCACAGCAGCGCGGCGCCCATGTCGACGAGCCGCCGGGCGTGCTCGGAGGTGGCGCGGCGGATCTCCGGGACGTCGCCGGGCTCCAGGTTCACGCCCACGGGACGGCCGATCAGGCGGGCGAGATCGGTGAAGGACGTGAAGGTCCCGAGGCCGGGCATGACGAGCCGCTCCCCGTCCCAGGCGCGCTCGATGAGGTTGAGGATGACGATGTCGGCGCCGAAGGCAGCCACCAGCTCGGCGTTGTGCACGCCGCGCCCGTCGGGGTGCGGGGAGAGCGCGGCGCGCTCGGCGAAGACCTCGGCCACCATGGTGCGGCCCTCGGCTGCGGCCACCGCCCGGGTCAGATCGCGTCCGCGCAGGGCGGAGAGCGCGTCACGGTCGAGGTCGAGGATTCGCTGAGTGGTCATGGCTACGACCCTAGTCACCGGGCGCCCCGGCCCCGGGCCGCCGTTGGTCCCCCCGAGGGGGCCCTTGGCCCCCTGTCCCGCCGCCGTACGGTCCTGCGTGCTCACGGGCACTACCGAGTACGTCGGCGTCCTCCGACCGCCGCTCCGGCAACCCGCCGGGCACTCGGGAGGCGGGGACGGAGCGGGCGCAGATCAGAGCCGTGGCCCGGGTGTCCGGGACGTGCCGGTCGGGGTCGGCGAGCTCCGTGAGCAGGTCCGGCACCTCGGCCGGGGGCAGCGCGCGCACCTGGGCGACGGCCGCGCGGTTCCGCTCGCGGTGGGTGAGCGGAGCGAGCGAGGCGAGGAGCCGGGCTGCGGCTTCCCGACCGGGCCGGGCTGAGTGCTGCGGGGCCGCTGGGAGGTGCTCATGGGGCAATCGTGCAACGGGGGGTTGATGAGGAGCGAGGCAATTGAAAGGCGCAGGCCGTAAGTCCCGAGAGCAGAGGACAACCGTCCCCGGCCAGGATGATTTGACCCGCTCCGGGCCGTGAAGGAAGGTCGGGGCATGGATCAGATCTTCGAGAAGTTCCGTGCCCTGCCCGTCGAGGAGCAACTCTCCCCGGCCCTCACCCGCCGCAGGTACGCGGACTTCCCCGTCCTCGTCGTGGACCACCCGCGAGCCGGACATGCGTGTCTGAGCATCCAGGGCGGACAGCTCGTCACCTGGCGGCCGGCCGCGACCCGCCCCGGCGACCCCGGTGTGCTGTGGTCCGCCGATCCGGACCTGTGGCGGCGCGGAACGGCCGTGCGCGGCGGAGTCCCGCTGTGCTGGCCGTGGTTCGGCCCGGCGGGCCCCGCCGGCTCGCCCTCGCACGGGTTCGCGCGGACCACGGACTGGGAGCTGACGGCGTGGGAGGAGGACGCGGACCGGGTCGTCGTGGAATGCACGCTGCGCCCCTCCCCGGAGACCCGCGCCCTGTGGCCCGAGGAGTTCGTCCTCGTGGCGCGGTACACCCTGACCGACACCTGCCTCATCGAGATCGAGGACCGGGGTGACCACACCGCCACCGCCGCCCTCCACACCTACGTACGGATCGGCGACCTCGGAAGGGCGCACCTCGCGGGCCTCGGACCCGAACACACCGACGGGCTCACCCGGCGCCACTACGCGGACGAGGACGGCACGCTGACCCCCGTGGACCACGTCGAGCGGTTCCAGACGGCGCCGGCACCCGTCACCACGGTGCGGGACGAGGTGCTGGCAAGGATCGTCGCCCTCGCCCACCACGACCACAGCGACGTGGTGGTCTGGAACCCGGGCGCCGAACTCGCCCGGGGCCTGGCCGACGTCGCACCGCAGGAGCACCGGCACTTCGTGTGCGCGGAGACCGCCCGGGTGGGACGGCCGCTCGTGGCGGAAGAAGGCCGGCCGGGACGGCTGGCGGTGGAGCTGCGGATGTCGGAGCAGTGAGGGCAGGTCACCGCCCGCTCAGGGCCGTGGCCACCAGTGCGGCTGCCCGCGCGACGAGGGGGTTGTCCGCCGGGGCGTCGGGGCGCGGCTTGGTCGTCAGGACGGAGATGACGAGGGGCTGCCGGCCGGGGGGCCAGGCGATGCCCACGTCGTTGTTCGTGCCGTACGCGCCCCCGCCGGTCTTGTCCGCCACGGTCCAGCCCTCCGGCAGCCCGGCCCGCAACCGCTCGCTGCTCGTGGTGTTGCCCAGCAGCCAGCCGGTGAGCCGCCGCCGGTCCGCCGGCTCGAGCGCGGAGCCGAGGACGAGGCGCCCGTAGGTCCGCCCGATGGCGTACGGGGTGGTGGTGTCGGTGACCCGACCGGGTTCGGCGCTGTTCAGCTCCGGCTCCCACCGGTCCAGGCGGGTCGTGGCGTCCCCGGTCGAGCGGGCGAAGCGGGTGACGGCGGTCGGGCCGCCCAGCTCGCGCAGGAGCAGGTTGGCGGCGGCGTTGTCACTGAAGCGGATCGTGGCATCGCTGAGCTCCGCGACGGTCATCCCGCGGGCGAGGTTCTCCGGCCGGCCGGTGACCGGCGCGTACCCGGAGGCGGTGGCCTCCTGCGCGGTATAGCGGACGCGCCTGGCCAGGAACTCCCCGTCCCGGTCGAGGTCACGCAGTACGGCGGCCACGGCCAGGGTCTTGAAGACCGAGCAGAGGGGGAAGAGCTCCTGCGCCCGGTACCGCACGGTGCGGCCGGTACCGGTGTCGTGGGCGTAGACGCCCAGGCGGGCGGAGTGCGCCCGCTCCAGCTCCGCAAGCGCGTGCGCGACCGCCGTGGTGTCGGCGGGGGAGGGGGTTACGGCGAAGGCGCCCGGAAAGCGGTGTTTGATGCGGCTGTGGCCTTGGATCCGGGGGCTGTAAGCAGGCCCGACCCTTCCGCTGGAAGGGGTTCGGGTGGTCGCGGAGGGTGAGATTCGGGCGGTTTGGCGGTGACCCGCCCCACAGGACCTTGGTCACATACGAGCCGGGATAGTAGTCCTTAAGGGGCCCTTACCCACCCCGTCGCATGGTCTGCGACCTGCGGTGATATCCAGCCGCACCAAGGGGGGTCGTTGAGCCCCGGCTGCGAGGGTCACTAGTAAGAGGGGGTCGTTGCCAGGCGTCGGGGACCCCCGTAGAACTGGATGAGTCGCAGGGCGGACGGAGACCTCCGGGTTTTCTGATCCCCCCGGTGAACCCCTCTCTTTCACGTGAGTGGCTCGTGCACGTCTGCGACTGTCCTTGTTCCCTTCGGAAGGTTTGTCCGTGTCCAACGTCGTCATCCGCCGCATCGTCGCTTCGAAGAAGACCCTCGCGGGTACCGTCCTCGCCCTGGGTGTCGCCGGTTCCATGCTGGCCGCGGTTCCCGCGCAGGCCGCCCCGATGAGTGCCAAGGCGATCGCCCAGCAGATGATCAAGGACCCGGCGCAGTTCGCGGCGTTCAACAACATCGTGTCCCGCGAGAGCGGCTGGAACCACACCGCCACGAACTCTTCCTCGGGCGCTTATGGCCTGGTCCAGGCCCTGCCGGCCTCGAAGATGGCCTCGGCGGGCTCGGACTGGAAGACAAACCCGGCCACCCAGATCAAGTGGGGCCTGGACTACATGAACTCCCGCTACGGCAGCCCCGCCGGTGCCTGGACGTTCTGGCAGAACCACCACTGGTACTAAACCACCAGCGGACCGCAGGACCACGACAACGCCCGACCGGACACCCCGGCCGGGCGTTGTCGCGTACGCACACGGCCCACCGGGCCCACCGGGCCCACCGGAGCCCTCCGGGTGCGGAGCCCTCACGACGGTGCGCCGCCCCTTTCGGTCCGGTCCACCAGCCGTGACAGCTCCGTCCGGGAGCGCACTCCGAGCACGGCGAAGACGTTGCGCAGGTGGTGGTCGACGGTGCGCGGGCTGACGGAGAGGCTCAGCGCCACCTCCCGGTTGGTGGCGCCCTCGGCCACACAGCGCGCGATCCGCAACTGCTGCGGGGTCAGCAGGGCCAGACCACCCGCCGGTACCGGGGCGGGTGCGTCACCGGTTGCCCGCAGTTCGGCGCGGGTCTGTTCGGCCCAGGCCGGGGCCCCGCAGCGCTCGAAGGTGACCAGCGCGTCCCGCAGCCGGTTCTTCGCCTCGGCAGGGCGGCGCCGGCGGCGCAGCCACTTCCCGTACAGCAGCTGGGTGCGGGCCCGCTCGAAGTCACCGTGCACCGTCTCGTGCCGGGTCAGCGCCAGTGCGTAGAGCGCATCGGCGGTGTCGTCCGGCGGGGCGACCAGGGCCCGGCACCGGGCCAACTGCGCCGGTGCCTGCGGGTCGGTGCCCAGGTCGGCCCAGAGGGCGAACTCCTCGACAGCCTCCTTCGCCTCCGTCGCGGCCCCGGACTGTACGGCCGCTTCCACGAAGCACGGCAGGGCGAGCATCCGCACGGCGAAGTGACCGCGCCCGGGGCCCGGCCGGGTCAGTGGGCCGAGCCGGGCAGCGGCCTCGAAGGGCCGGCCGCGGCACAGGTCGGCGCGCGCGGAGGCCCATTCGGCCAGGGTGACGGCTTGGAGGAGCCCGTGCGGGCGTGCGATCTCCACGGCGGCCCCGGCGTGTGCGGCGACGGCTGCCGCGTCGTCCTCGACCGAGGCGACCAGGGCCAGGATCGCGTGCTGACCGGCGGCCACGTTGCGCTGCCCGGCCCGGTGGGCGGCGCGGAGACCTTCCTGTGCGTGGGCCCTGGCCCGCGCGTGCTGGCCGGCCCGCAGTTCGGCGTACGCGAGGTGTTCGAGGATCCGCGGGGTGAGGGAGGCCAGACCCTGCGACCGGGATACCGCCAGGGCCCGCGCGTTGGTCCGGCACGCCGCCGTGATGTCGCCGAGCACCAGTGCGGCCACCCCGGCGCGGAGCAGGCGGGTGGGGTCGTCGTCGTCCTGCGCACGGTCGAGGACCCGGCGCAGCGGTGATCGTGCCTCGGCCAGGCGCCCGACGATCGCCGTGCGCAGTCCCGCCCGGAAGTCGAGCCCCGGATCCTGGGGAGCCGCGAGCGGGGCCTCGGCGAGGGCGGCGAGGCAGGCGGCGGCGTCGCCCGCGGCCCACGCCGCGTCCATGGCCTCCATCCTGGCTTCCAGAGCCGCCTCCGCGTCGGACGGGCCGAGCCGGTCCGCGGCCATGAGCAGCGCCTGGTAGGCGTCGCCGACCGGCCCGTCCCGCAGGGCCATGCTGCCCCGGACGAGTTCCGTGCGGCCCTGCACCGCATCGGTGGACGCGCCCTCCCGGGTGGCCGCCAGCAGCCGGCGCGCCCTGCGGGCATGCCCGGCCAGGCGGGCGTAGTCCGCCGCGGCGGTGAGGCGTGCGGTACGGGCATCCTCGTGCGCGGTGAGTTCCACCGACCCGGCCA
>NZ_JBHWMB010000093.1:11131-19975 GCF_042730015.1 Streptomyces sp. NPDC059957
GGGCGGCGGAGCGTTCCATGCCGGATGTCGGCGTGCCGGGCGCGGCCGCTTCGGCGAGGCCGGCCGCGAGGGCGGCATCGGGCCCTTGCGCGGCCAGGGCGAGGTGCAGCAGGTGGCGCAGGCGGTGGCCGTCGGCGTCGATGACCGAGGCGAGCAGCGCGTGGGCGGCCCGGCGTTGCGAGGACGGCGCGCCGGAGTAGACGGTCCGGCGGAGCAGGGATCCCGTGAATGCGATGCGGTCCCCGTCGTGGTGCACCAGCCTCGCCGCCTCGGCGGGGTCCAGCGCGGCAGGGTCCAGTCCGGCCTTGCGGGCGGCCCGCAGGACCAGGGAGGCATCCGCCCCGGCCGCGTCGGGATCGGGCTCGTGCGCGGACGCCACCAGGAGCAGGAGCTGACGGGCTGCGGGCGGCAGTGGGGCGAGGCGGCTCCCGAAGACGGCCCACAGGGCGCCGCCGTCCACGAGCGGGCGGGGCAGCGGCCGATGGCCGCCGAGCTGATCCGGTGTCAGGCGCTGGGCGAGGGCCGTCAGGACGGCGGGGTTGCCTTCGGCCTCGGACAGCAACTCCGAGCGTACGGAAGGATCCAGGCCCCCACTGGTGAGGTCGCGGAGCAGCGCCGTCGCAGCGCCGTCGTCGAGCGGGCCGAAGCGGACCACGGGCAGCCCCGCGAATTCGGGATCCGCCGCCCGGTGCTCCGCGACCGAGAGCAGGAGTCCGATCGGGCGCGCGGGGTCGGGACGCCGTGCGGCCGAGCCGAGGACGGCCCGCGAGGGCGCGTCCCACAGGTGTGCGTCGTCCACGCAGACGAGCAGCGGCTCGTCCTCGGGGACGTACTGCCGGAGAAGTTCGGGCAGTTCGGGCAGTCCGGCCGGCCGGACCGTTCCGAAGGCGGCCCGCGGCGGCGCCGCGCCCCTGCTCTCGGCCGCCGCGCACAACAGTGCGTGCATGCCGTCGTAGGGGCGTGGCTCGCCGGGGAGGCGTCGGGGGCGAAGGACCGGCCCGAGCGTGAACTCGTCGGCGGCCCAGGTGAGGAGTGCGCTGCGGCCCAGGCCGGGCTCCGCCGCGAGCAGCAGCGCCCCGCCGTGCCGGGGCCGGAGCTGGTCCGACAGGGCGGCCACAGCCGCCAGTTCGGTCGTCCGGCCGTAAATCCGGCAAGGACTTGCCGCAGTCGTGTGTCCGGTCACGCCGGTGAGGTTACTGCCGTGTAAACAATGGCGGAAGACCGGACGCAGCAGGTGGGAGGCCGAAGCGGAATGGCCTCCCACCTGACGGGGTCGGATCAGGAAGTGTGGGGGCAGTTGCCCCGGTACTCCTCGATCGCGAGGCTGGGGCTCGGCACCGGGCAGAGGAACTGCTCGTAGCGGCTGTCGTTGTCGATGAACCGCTTCAGCCACGAGATGCTGTACTTCGCGATCGTGGTGTCCGAGCTGTTCGGAGTGAAGTGCGTGGCGTTGTTGAGCTCCAGGTACGCCTTGTCGAGCGAGCTGGGCAGGCTCGTGTAGAAGGGCTCGGAGTGCGTGGCGACCGGTGCGATCGTGTCGCCGTCGGCCCCCACGATCAGCGTCGGGGTCTTGATCTCGGGCCAGGACTTGTCGGTGTTCCAGCCGGTGAGCGCGATGGCCGCCTGCAGCGAAGTCCGGCTCTTGGCGGCCTCCAGGGTGCCGCCGCCACCCATGGAGTGGCCCATCACACCGAGCCGGCTGCTGTCGATCCTGGTGCGGACGCTGCTGCGCTCCGTCAAGTAGTCCAGGGCGGAGAGCAGTTGGCGCCCCCGGCTGTCGGGCTGGTCGAGGGTGGTGAGCGTGTCGATGGTCATGACGATGAAGCCCTGGGAAGCCAGTCGCGGGCCGAGCCAGGCGATGGAGGATTCGTAGGCGGTGAAGCCGGGTGAGATCACCACGGCGCCGAAGGTCCCGTCCGCGGTGGACGTGGGGTAGTAGATGGTGCCGCCTCCGAAGCCGGTGACCAGCAGGGAGGAAACGCTGGTCTGCGACACCGAGTAGGAGCCGCGGAGGGCCTCGATGCTCGAGTTGGTCGGCGCGGGGCCCCGCTCGTACGGGTTGGCCGCGGCCTGTGCCCCGGACGCCGTGAACGTGGCGATTGCGCCGATCGTCACGAGCGCCGCCAGTGCGGACACGAGCGAACGGAGCCGCGTCCCGCCGCCGGCGGGGTCGACGGACCGCCCCCGCATGCCGGCGGCGCCGTGGTCGGAGTGGGCCTGGTGGGCGTTCTCGGAGTGTTGCTGCTGCACGACGGAGTCGTCCTCTCGGTCGTGGCGGAGCCTTCCCGGCGGTGGCCCGTACCCGGCTGAGTGCCGAGGTCCGCGCCGCCTGACGGTGCTTCCCGCCGCTGTCGCTGGCCGGACCACTGTCACGGCGCACTCCGCGACCGCACATCGGCGGAATCACCGGTCTCGCCGACGGAAGCACCGGTCCCGTCGGTGGACGTACCGGGGCGCCGCCGGACGTACCGGTCCCGTCGCCGGGCGCACCGGTCAAGCCGGCGGGCTTGCCGCCCGGCGCACCGATCACGCCGCCGGCCCCGCTCAGCCGCCCGACAGCCGGTACGCGTCCCGCGCCAGGGTCAGCGCGATCAGGTCCCGGGGGCGGGACAGGGACTTCGACGTCAGGCTCTCCAGCCGGCGCAGCCGGTTGAAGACCGTGTTGCGGTGGCAGTACAGGCGGCTCGCCGCGCGGCCCGCCGAGCCCTCCGCCGTCAGCCAGGCGTCGAGGGTCTCCAGCAGCATCGCCCGGTCCGCCGGGTCCAGGTCCAACAGGGGTCCGAGGACCGCCTGGACCAGCTCGGCCGACAGCTCGGGCTGGCGCACCACCAGGGCCGTGGGCAACCGGTCGGTCAGCCGTACCAGCACCCGTTCGTCCTGCCCGCAGGTCCGCAGCGCCGTCTCCGCCAGCCGCCTGGCCCGGCCCAGTTCGGCCAGTCCGTCCACCACCGGGCTGATTCCGCCCGGCCCCGGGCAGCGGTCCGCGAGCTCCGCGGCCAGCTCGGCCGTCGAGGAGTCGCCCAGCGCCACCACGGCCAGCTCCCGCTCCGTGCGCATCCGCCAGAACAGCCGCATCCCGCCCGCCGCCACGACCCGGTGCACCGAGTCGCCCCGGTCGGCCGGGAGCACGACCACCGCGTACCGCCCCTGCTCCGGCAGGTCCAGGGCGAGCGCCACCTGGGCGGCCAGCGCCGGTGCGCTGTCCCCCTCCAGCAGGGCGTCCAGGAGGGCCTGCACCCGCTCGTCGCTGCGCCGGCGCATCTCGACCTCCGCGCTGCGGTACGCCTCCGCGGTCGCGGCGGCCTGCTGCTCTATCCCGGCCCACATGGCCCCGGCGGCGCGCGCCAGGACGGGCAGTGCCTCCGGGTCCTTCTCGGTGACGATGTCCAGCAGCGCGTCCCAGGTGAGCCGGCCCGCCCTGCGGTACGCGTAGAGCAGCAGGTCCAGCGGCAGCCCCTGCTCGGCCCGTCGCCGGCCCAGTTCCTCCGCGTACGAGAGGTCCTTGCGCGGGGCGGACCGGCGCGCGGCGAAGGCCTCGATCCCGTAGTGCATCGCTTTGCTGACCTGGCTCCAGTGTTCGTCCCGAGGAACGGCCAGGTCGAACAGCGGCGAGTGCTGCGCCAGATCCTTGATGAGCTGGTCGGTGAGTCCGGGAATGTCAGTGATCAGTACGTCCGCCGCCGACAGCAGGACCGACCATTCCTGTTCCGTGCGCGTTCTACGTCCACCCATGGCCGCCGAGGATGTCATCCCGCCCACCGCCGCCGCCAGGGGCGTGCGAAGCCGGTCTGTGCCCGTGCACAACGCGCGACTTCCCCGGCTGGTCATCGGCAGCGATTCCGCATCCGCCGGTGGACGCCCGCCCCGCCACGGTGTTGGTCTGTGCGCCAGCACAAGGCTGCCCAGAGGAAGGAAACACGTGGGTTCGCTACAGGTACGCGCGCTCTCCGTCGGCTACGGGCCGGTCCGGGCCCTGCGCTCCGTATCGCTCGACGTGCCCGCCGGCGCAGTGGTCGTCGTACTCGGCGGGAACGGCGCCGGGAAGTCGACGCTGCTGCGCGCGGTGTCCCGGACGCTCGGGTTCCACCGGGGCACCGTCACGGACGGCACCGTCACCTTCGACGGCCGGCCGCTGGACGGGCTCGGCCCGGACCGGGTCGTCGCCGCCGGCGTGGTCCAAGTACCCGAAGGACGCAAGATCTTCACCCGCATGACCGTCGCGGACAACCTCCGCGCCGGGGCCCTGGGAGGCCGCGCGGGGTCCCGCGCCGATACGGCCCGTTCCCTGGCCCGGGTGCACGAACTGTTCCCCGTACTGGCCCAGCGGGCGCGGCAGCGGGCCGGACTGCTGTCCGGCGGCGAACAGCAGATGCTGGCCCTGGGCCGGGCCCTGATGGCCCGCCCCCGCCTGCTGCTCCTCGACGAACCCACCCTCGGGCTCGCTCCCAAGATGGCCGCCACCATCGCCGAGACCATCACCGAGATCAACGCCTCGGGCGCCTCGGTGCTCCTCGTCGAGCAGAACGCCGCCCTGGCACTGCGGCTGTCCTCGCACGCCTACGTCCTGGAGGTCGGCGAGGTCACCCTCGACGGCCCGGCCGCCGAACTGGCCGCCTCGGACGAGGTCCGGCGCCGCTACCTCGGCATCACGGACGAAGCCGCACCGGCGCCGGAGAGCGCCGGGGCGCCGCGGGAACTGCGCAGGTGGTCCGCGTGAGCGAGCCCTCGTCCCCGCCGGCCCTGACGGTCACCGACGTCACCGTCCGCTTCTCCGGGCTGACCGCGCTCGACTCGGTCTCCTTCACGGTGGACCCCGGCAGCGTCCACGCCGTCATCGGGCCCAACGGAGCGGGCAAGTCGACCTGCTTCAACGTCCTGTCCGGGGTGTACCGGGCCACCGCCGGCAGCGTGCACTTCGGCGCCGCCGAGCTCACCGGCCTCGCCCCGCACGCCGTCGCGGACCTCGGCATCGCCCGCACCTTCCAGAACCTGGCGCTGCCCCCGCACACCACCGTCGCCGACAGCCTCCTGCTGGGGCGCCACCGGCTGATGCGGACCGGGTTCCTGGCGGCCGGACTGCGGCTGCCCGCCGCCGCCCGCGAGGACCGCCGGCACCGCGAACGGGTCAGGGAAATAGCCGAGTTCGTGGGGCTGGACGGCGACCTCGCGGCGCCGGCCGGCTCGCTCCCGTACGGAAAGCAGAAGCTCGTCGAGCTGGCCCGGGCCCTGTGCATGGAACCCAAGCTGCTGCTCCTCGACGAACCCGTCGCCGGGATGACCGCGGACGAGAGGCAGCGCACCGCCGCCGTCATCGCGGGCGTCCGGGACGGCCTGGGCATCTCGATCGTCCTGGTCGAACACGACATGGGGGTGGTGATGCGGCTCGCGGATTCGGTGACCGTACTCGACTTCGGCAAGCGCATCGGCGGCGGGACTCCCGCACAGGTGCAGAACGATCCCGCGGTCATCCGCGCATACCTCGGAGAGGAGGAACCGGCCTCATGACCACTTTCCTCGAACTACTGATCGGCGGGCTCTCCATGGGCTCCGTCTACGCACTGATCGCCCTCGGCTTCGTGGTCATCTTCAAAGCCACCGAGGTCGTCAACTTCGCCCACGCCTCGCTGCTGCTGGCCGGCGGGTACGTCACCGCCATCCTGCACGAGGAGCTCGGGTTCTGGGGCGCCCTCCTGGCCGGCACCCTCGCGGCCGCATCGGTGGGAGCGGCCATCGAGTTCCTCGTGATGCGGCGCTACCGGGGCCAGGACCAGAGCGTGCTGGCCATCGTCACCATTGGCGTCGACATCCTCCTCATCACCGACCTCACCCGGCGCATCGGTACCGACGTGCTCTCGCTCGGCGATCCCTGGGGCGACCGCGTCGTCCACCTCGGACCCGTCGTCGTGCCACAGACCCGGATCGCCGCGATCCTCGCTGCCGGGCTGCTGATCACCGTGTTCCTGCTCGTCTTCCGCCACACCTCCTGGGGCGTCGCCATGCGCGCCGCCGCCGAACAGCCCGAAACGGCGGCCCTGATGGGCGTACGGCTGGGCCGGGTCTCCCTCGCGGCATGGGCGGTGGCCGGGGCGCTGGCCGCAGTCGCCGCCCTCTTCTTGACCGTCTTCCCCACGCCCGGCCTGGAGCGGGCCACCTCCCTCGCCGCCCTCAAGGCCTTCCCGGCCGCGATCCTCGGCGGGCTCGACTCCACCAGCGGCGCACTGGCCGGCGGTCTGATCGTCGGAGTCACCGAGGCGCTGGCCACCGGCTACCAGGGCCAACTGGCCTTCCTCGGCCGCGGCATCGGAGACCTGGCCCCGTACCTGGTGATGGTCGCGGTCCTGCTGATCCGCCCCGCCGGACTCTTCGGCACGAAGGAGCTCGCCCGTGTCTGACACCCGCAGCCCCGTTCGGCCCGCCGAGGCCGTCACCTCTGAGCCGGCCGTCCGGCCGCGGCCGCTCAGCGCCCGGAACCTGGCGGTGGCAGCCGCAGGCCTGGTCCTCCTCGCGCTGCCGTTCTACCTCGACCGGTTCTGGCTGCAGGCCGGGCTGTTCGCCATCGCCGCCGCCATCGGCGCCATCGGCCTCAACCTGCTCACCGGAGCCACCGGCCAGCTGTCCATGGGCCACGCCTTCTTCCTCGCGGTCGGCGCGTACGGGTACTGCGCGCTCGCCGGGGACGGCAGCACGGCGGGCAGTCACACGCTGGTCGGCCTCGGCCTGCCCAGCTGGCTCGCCGCGGTCCTGGCCGTCGCCCTCGCCGGGGCGGCGGGCGGCATCTTCAGCCCCATCGCCGGCCGGCTGCGCGGCGCGTACCTCGGCATCGCCACGCTCGCGCTGATCTTCATCGGCCAGCACGTGCTGTTCAACGCCACCAGCATCACCGGCGGGTTCAACGGCCGGGAGGTGGAGCCGCTGTCCCTCTTCGGCTTCACCTTCGACGACACCGAGACCGTCATCGCCGCCGTCCCCTTCCAGTCCGCCGAGAAGCTCTGGTACGTAGGCCTCGCGGCCCTCCTGGTCGGCGCCCTGTTCGCCCGCGGGGTCCTGCGGGGCCGACCCGGCCGGGCCATGAACGCCCTGCGCGACCACAGCATCGCCGCAGGGGTGATGGGAGTGCCGGTCGCCCGCTACCGGGCAGCCGTCTTCGTCCTGTCGTCCATGTACGCGGGGCTCGCAGGCGTGCTCCTCGCCCTGGTCTTCCAGCGCACCGTGCCCGACTACTTCGGCATGGTGCTGTCCCTGGAATACCTCGCCATGATCGTGATCGGCGGCCTCGGCACCGTCTCGGGCGCCGTCGTGGGCGCGGTCTTCGTCTCCCTCCTGCCCCAACTCCTCACCCGCTACAGCGACGCCCTCCCCCTGGTGTCCGCACCCGGGACGGGCGGGGTCTCGCCGGGCGAGGCCTCCCGCTACCTCTACGGAGCCGCCGTCGTCGTCGCCGTCCTGTTCCTGCCGGGCGGTCTCACCGGCATCACCCGGATCATCCGGACCCGCACCACACCCTCGAAGGAGCGAAAGTGAACAGAAGAAGGCACGCTGCCGCGGTTCTTGCAGCCGCACTCGTCCTGACCGGAGCCGCCGGGTGCAGCGGCAAGGCCACCACCGCCGAGGGCGACAAGCCCGCCGCGGGCGGGGTCAAGGCCGGAGCGGGGGTGAGCGACAAGACCATCAAACTCGGCGCGCTCACCGACATGACCGGCGTCTACGCCTCCCTCGGCAAGAGCGTCACCCAGGCCCAGCAGCTGTGGGTGAAGCAGACCAACGCCGCGGGCGGCATCTGCGGCCGCACCATCGAGCTGACGGTCCGCGACCACGGCTACGACCCGCAGAAGGCCCTCGCCGCCTACACCGAGCTGGAGCCCTCCGTGCTGGGCTTCTCCCAGTTCATCGGCTCCCCGTTCGTCTCCGCCGTGAAGCAGCGGATCGACGGCCAGGACAAGGGTCTGGTCATCCCGCAGGCCTGGTCCGCCTCGCTGCTCGGCAGCCCGTACATCCGTACGGTGGGTGCGACGTACGACATCGAGACCATCAACGCCGTCGGCTTCCTCCTCGACCAGAAGCGCATCGCCTCGGGAGACAAGATCGGGCACGTCTACTTCGAGGGCGACTACGGCGAGAACGCGCTGACCGGGGCCAAGGCCATCGCCGCGGAGGCCGGGCTGAGCATCGTCGAACAGAAGATCAAGCCGACCGACAACGACATGACGGCCCAGGTCGCCGCGCTCAAGCAGGCCGGGGTCAAGGCCGTGATCGTCAGCGCGGGCCCCCGTCAGGCGGCCTCGCTCGTCGGAGTGGCCGCGGCGGGCGGCTGGGGCATCCCGATCGTCGGCAACAACTCGGCCTTCGCACCGCAGCTCCTGGCCACCCCGGCGGGCGCGGCCCTGCAGAAGGACTACTACGTCGCCTCCTCGGCCCTGCCGATCGGCTCGACCGAGGCGGGCCCGGCAGCCCTGGCCGCCGCGTACAAGGCCGAGTACCCGGACGCGGGCCTGGACAACGGCGTGGTGGCCGGCTACTCGGCCGGCGCCCTGTTCGGGGAGGTCCTGAAGAAGGCCTGCGCCGACAAGGACCTGACCCGCGAGGGCATCCGGGCGGCGCTGCTGAGCCTGAAGTCCTACGACAACGGCTTCGGCATCACCCACGACTTCTCGGACCCGAAGGCCCCCTCCACCAAGCAGAGCGTGATCCTGAAGCCCGACGCGGCGGTCCCGGGCGGCATGAAGGTGGTCAAGGAGGCCACCGCGGCGCCCGCAGCGACGAAGTTCACGCCCGCTTCCTGAGCAGCGGGCAGCAGACGGGCGGTGGGAGCGCTACCCCACGCGAGCGGGGAATGCTGCTGCCTTA
>NZ_JBHWMB010000093.1:19985-27288 GCF_042730015.1 Streptomyces sp. NPDC059957
ACGCCCCCCTCCCCCCCCCCCCCCCGCCGCCCCCCCCCCCCCGCTGCCGCTTGCCTACGGGCGGGCCGTGAAGGCGGCTTCCGTGAACTCCGTGACCTCGCTGAAGCCGAGCCGGCGGTAGAGGCGGACGGCGGTGGCGTTGTCCGCGCGGACGTTCAGCCCTATGTGGTCCACGGTCCTTCCCAGACGTCGGCACAGTGCGGCGACGCAGGCACTGCCGGCGCCCTGTCCGCGTACCCGCGGGTGCGTGGTGACGTTCCCGAGCGCGGCGACCCGGTACGCGGCCGAGTGGACGTGGACGCCCGCCACGGCGACCAGCTGCCCGTCCTGCCGCGCGCCGAGGTACTGGCCGGTGTCGAGCATGCGGTGGTCGAACCAGTTGCCCGGGTACGCCTGTTCGAACAGCTCGAGCAGTTCCGGGAGGTCGTCCCGGCTCAGCGGAGCGGGCCGCCACGGTCCGTCGGGATGCCGGTCGGTCGGCTCGGAGTCGGTCAGCGCCATCCGGAGCAAGGTGCTCCGCGAGTCCACGGCGTACGCGGATTCCAGTACCTTCGCGGAGTTTCCGGTCAGATGCCCGAGGAAGCGCCGGGGGAGTACGGGCAGCAGCGCCCCGGCCAGTTCCTCCAGCGCGGCCGCCTGCCCGGGGCGGGTGAAGCCCAGCAGCGTCGGGATGTCGCCGACGGCGTAGAGGAGTGCCACCGGGCCGTCCTCGGAGAGGGTGTACCAGCTGGTGTGGGGCCACGGCAGGTCGTCGAGGTCGCCGAGCTCCATCAGGTTCATGGCCGGGTCCCGTTCGAAGCGGGCGGCCAGGGCTGATCGGTCGTGAAGGCTGTGCAGGATCACCCGGACAGAGTACGGCGGACCCGGACCGGCCGGACGGCGAGGGGGTCACGGACGGCGGATGCGGCGGACGAGGAGGAAGCTCGGGCAGGGCGGACGCAGAGACGCCCCGCACCCAAACGGTACGGGGCGTCAGGATGCTACGGCTCAGAGCCGAGGCTCAGGAGCTGTGGCTCAGATGGGACGGATGTCCTCGGCCTGCGGGCCCTTCTGGCCCTGGGTGACCTGGAACTCGACCTTCTGGCCCTCCTGGAGCTCACGGAAGCCCTGGGCGTTGATGTTGGAGTAGTGGGCGAAGACGTCGGGGCCGCCGCCGTCCTGCTCGATGAAGCCGAAGCCCTTTTCCGAGTTGAACCACTTCACAGTTCCGGTGGCCATCTGAATGCTCCCTGTCGGGGACGAGGATCCTCGCTTGTGAGGACCCTTGGGTGTGGGTTGCTTGCCCTGGTCCTCCGACGCTTGGTGAAGCGGTACTTCGGACACACGACTGCCGATCACGAGGCATGATCTACCCACTTGCACGAGGAGGGCAAACCGATGATCGGTTTGCCCCGGCTTGGGGCCCCTCTCCGGGGGACGGACCACGGCCCGCGGTCGTGTCCGCGCCCGGTCGGGCGAGCCCGCCGCGGCGCGGGGCCGAGGGCGGTCAACATGCCCATGACCTGCACCCCCTAGGGTGGCCCTCATGGAGTCGTACACGATGGGGCAGGCCGCCGAGCTGCTGGCTGTGAGCGTTGACACGGTGCGGCGGTGGGCGGACGCGGACCGCTTCCCGACCCACCGGCAGGGCAACCGGCGCATCGTCGAGGGGCTCCACCTCGCGGCGTTCTGCGTGGAGGTCGCCCGGGAAGGCGCCGAGGGCGAGGACACCCCGTCCACCTCGGCGCGCAACGCGTTCCCCGGGATCGTGACCGCGATCAAGCTGGGCGGGGTCTCGGCGCAGGTGGAGGTCCAGGCGGGGCCGCACCGGGTGGTGTCGCTGCTGACCCGGGAGGCCGTCGAGGAACTCGGCCTGGAGCCGGGCGTGACGGTCACCGCCCGGGTGAAGTCGACCAGCGTGCACGTCGAACGCGGCTGACCGGCCTTGGACTGGGGGACGGGTCTGGCCGGCTTGGCCACCGGCCTGCTCATCGCGGTGATCACCGCGCCGGTCGGCGTGTCCGGGGCGGTGTTCCTGCTGCCCGTACAACTGAGCGTGTTCGCGGTCCCGAGTCCGGCGGTCACACCGACCAACCTGCTCTACAACGTGGTCGCCGGCCCCGGCGCGCTCCTGCGCCACCACCGCACCGGCACCCTGCACGGGCCACTGGTGCGCAGGCTGGTCCTCGGGACCCTGCCCGGCGTGGTCGTCGGCGCCGTCATCCGGGTGTTCGCGATCCCGGGCCCGGTCGTCTTCAAGGCCTTGGTGGCCGCATTCCTGCTGCCGCTCGGACTGTGGCTGATCCTCCGCACGCTCCTGCCGTCCCGGCGGTCCGGACGGGCCCGTGACGCACTGTCGCCGCGCGCGGTGACCGGCCTGGCCCTGGTCGTCGGCGTGGTCGGCGGGATCTACGGCATCGGCGGCGGATCCCTCCTCGGCCCCGTCCTGGTCGGCCGCGGCATGCCGGTCGCCCAAGTCGCCCCGGCGGCCCTGGCCTCCACCTTCGCCACCTCGGTGGTCGGCGCCGCCACGTACACCCTGCTGGCGCTCTCCGGGCCGGGCAGCATCGCGCCGGACTGGTTCCTGGGCCTGGCCTGCGGTGTGGGTGGACTCGTCGGCGGCTACCTCGGTGCCCGCCTCCAGCCCCGTCTGCCGGAGAAGGCCCTCCGGCTCCTCCTGGGCACCCTGGCCACCGCCGTCGGCACCCTCTACGCCGCCCAGTCGCTCACCTGAGACCCTTGCCGGACCCGGGAGCGGCTCCTCAGGCGCGGCGGTTCCGCCAGAGCCATGCCGTCGTGCCGGCCAGCAGGGCGAGCGTCGCCAGGTTGGCCAGGTTGGCCGCGGTGTCGCCCGCCGGTGCGGCGGCGAACAGCTTCCAGATGCCGATGGCGAGGGTCGGCAGGACGGCGGTGAGCAGTACGCCGGTCCACTTCCGTGCCGTGCTCCAGTGCACCGAGGTGCACAGGAGCACCGCGCCGATGACGCGGAACAGGGTGCTCAGGAACGCCGTGGTGTCGCTGTAGGGGAGGACCGCCGCGACGAGGAAGGGGACGGTCAGCATCAGGAGCGGGACCAGGGGGTGGACCTTGCCCTGCCGGACGGGTGCGCCGGCGCCGCTCTGTGCGGGGGCCTCGACGACCCCGTCGCCCGCCTCGGCCAGTGCGGTCGCCGCGATCGTACGGGGATCCCCCAGCTCCGCCAGGACCTCGCCGATCGTGACCTGGGGACGTTCGGCGCGGGTCACCTCGATGTGTTCGGCGAGGTCGGCGAGGAGTTCGCGGCGGCGGTCGGCGGGCAGTGCGGAGGCCTCGCGCTCGACGGTGGAGAGGTAGTCGCGTACGGGGTCGGCCGAGGTCTTCATGCGGAATCTCCGGTGGCGTGGTGCGGGGTGGCGAGGAAGGCGTCGACGGCGTTGCGGAAGCCGGGCCAGACGCGGGTGAACTCGTCGAGCGCGGCACGGCCGCTGTCGGTGAGCGCGTAGTAGCGGCGGGGCGGTCCGGAGGCGGACTCCTGCCAGGTCGTGGTGACCAGGTCGTCGCGGCGCAGCCGGGAGAGCAGCGGGTAGACGGTGCCCTGGCTGGTGGCGAGGGTGCCGGAGTCCTCGAGGGACTGGAGGAGCTCCACGCCGTAGCGGGGGCGGTCCCGCATCAGGGCGAGCACGCAGTACTCCAGAACCCCCTTGCGCAGCTGGGCGGCTGCCCGGGCCTGCTTGGTCGAATCACCTGGTTCCATGCGATGCAAGATACCTGGTGAGGCAACCAGCTGGGAAGGGGGGAACCGGGGGGTGTGGAACCGGGCACGGGGACGTGCCCCCGCCGGATCCACGTGGTCGATACTTGATCACGTGACGGGGGGAAGCACGGCGGTGGGTCGACCGGTGAAGGACTGGTTCGCCGCCAGGTCAAAGGGTGTGGGTGGTCGCATGGGCTCGCTGGTGACGTCGGAAGCCGTCGTGGCGCGCGAGGACAGGTTCGATTGGTTCTGCGAGACGGTGTCCAGCGATGTGATGCCGGTCATGCTCAGCACCCCGCACACGGCCGACTTCCGCGCGAAGATCACGGACCTGGACCTCGGCGCGGTGAGGTTGTCCTCCCTGTCCTGCTCACCGGTGCTCTCGCGCCGAACCGCGGCCCATGTCCGGCGCGGCGATCCGGAGCACTTCCAGCTGGCCCTCGTGACGCGGGGCCACGTCCGGATCTCACAGCGGGGCAGCGATTCGGTGGTCTCCGGGGGGCTCATGCTCACGGACACGTCACGGCCGAGCGCAGGGGCCTGCGTGGGCGGGCGGGTGGACACGATCGTGCTGCAGATCCCCCGACCGGCACTGGCGCTGCGCCCGAACCGGGTCGACCGCCTCCTCGCGCAGGGCCTGGCCGCGGACACGGGGTCAGGGGCGGTCCTTGCCGACTTCCTGAAAACCCTGCTCGTCCACGGCCCGCGCTGCGGCCCGGAGGAACTGCGCGGGATGGGGTCCGTCGCCCTCGACCTGGCCACCGCGTGTCTCGCACGGCAGCTGGGCGCCCTCGGTGAGGTGCCTGCCGAAGTGCGCACGCAGGAGACCCTGCAGCGGATCCACCGCTTCATCGAGAACAACCTCGGCGACCCGGCCCTGACCCCTCAGGCGATCGCGGACCGGCACAACATGTCCCTGCGCGCGCTCTACGCCCTCTTCGCGGGCCAGGACCTCAGCGTCGCGGCACGCATCCGCGAGGGCCGGCTCGAGCGAGCCCGCGCCGACCTGGCGCGAGCGGAACCGGGCGGTCAGCCCGTTCAAGTGATCGCGGCCCGCTGGGGATTCCCCAGCGCCTCCGCGTTCAGCCGGGCATTCCGCGAAGCCTACGGAACCACCCCTAGCGAACACCGGGCGTCGTCGGCGACCACCCCGGGGCGGGCCGCATCGCGCGGATGTTAGCTTCCTTCCCGTGGCGGATCATCGAGAAAAGACCAGGGCGGCCTACGACGGCGTCGTCGAGCTGTACGCGTCGATGTTCGCCGGCCGGCTGGAGACGCAGCCCTTCGCGCGAGCCATGATCACCACCTTCGCCGAGCTGGTGCGGGGGACGGGGAACCCGCGAGCGGCCGACGTCGGGTGCGGCCCCGGACACCTGACGGCCATGCTGCACGACCTCGGACTGGACGCCTTCGGGCTCGACCTCTCCCCGGCCATGGTCGACCACGCCCGCCGGGCCCATCCGGCGCTGCGGTTCGACGAGGCGCGGATGGAGGCCCTCCCCGTCGAGGACGGCGCGCTGGGCGGCGTACTGGCCCACTACTCGATGATCCACACCCCGCCCGGGGACCTGCCCGCGCTGCTCGCCGAGCAGGTCCGGGTCCTCGCACCGGGTGGCCTCCTCCTGGTCTCCTTCTTCGGGACCGAAGGCCCGGATCCGGTCCGCTTCGACCACAAGGTGACACCCGCCTACAGCTGGCCGGCGGACCGGCTCGCCGACTTGCTGACCGGCGCCGGCCTCGTCCCGTTCGCCCGGCTGCTCCACGACCCGGCCTCCGAACGCGGCTTCCTCGACGCCCACTTGCTGGCCCGTCGCCCGTAGAACGCGTACCGCCCCGAGCCGCCGAGCCCACTGCGCGAGCCACATCACAGCGCCCTCGTCCTCCGCACGCGCTTCCCGGTGTTAAGGTTTTGTCTGATCGATCTCGATCACAGGATTGTTACTCCCCGAGGTCACCGCTTTCGTCGCCACGCGACGTCAAGGTGGTGCACCGCTTGAGGGGAGGCAAGGCCTGGGTGGCGCCGCGTGCGCGACCCGGGCCTTTTTTGTTGCCCGGATCCGGGCGTGAGAGATCGCGAACCGAAGCAGGATGGCATCAGCCCCAGGATGCAAGGACGCATCATGAACACACCCGTAGCCGGACCCGGCACGCTCGCGGAGCAGATCCTCCGCGGCGTCGGCGGCGCCGAGAACATCGAGAGCCTCACGCACTGCGCGACGAGGCTGCGCTTCCAGCTCCACGACGGGGCGAAGGCCGACGCGGCCGCGCTCGATGCCCTCGACGGCGTCATGGCCACCGTGCCGCAGTCCGGTGACCGCCTGCAGATCGTGATCGGCGGAGCCGTCGCACGCGTCTACTCCGAGATCATGAACCTGCCGTCCATGGCGGGCGGCGCCGCGCCGGGCCCGAAGTCCGACGCCGACGTCAAGGCCGCGATGCGGGCCAAGAGCCGCGGCCGCTACGCCGTGGTCGACAACTTCTTCGAGTACCTGTCCGACTCGTTCCGCCCCCTCATGGGCGTCCTGCTGGGCTCCTCGCTCATCATCGCGATCGCCTCCGTCCTCGACGCCCTGGGCTTCGTCGACTTCCGCGCCGCGGACAAGTCCGCCACCTGGGTCTTCGTCGACGCCATGTGGCGCTCGGTGCTGTACTTCCTGCCGATCATGGTCGCCTACAACGCGGCCAAGAAGCTGAAGATCGACCCCTGGGTGGGCGCCGCGGTGATGGCCGCGGTGATGACCCCGAACTTCACGGGCATGCTCAACCCGAAGTCCGGCATCCCCGGCATCACCTGCACCACCAACGGGACCCTGGGCACCCAGGAGTGCGTGGCGCACGTCTTCGGACTGCCGATGCAGCTGAACGACTACGGCGGCCAGGTCTTCGTGCCGCTGCTGATGGTCGCCCTGCTCGCCCTGGTCTACAAGGGCCTGCAGCGCATCTTCCCGGAGGCCGTGCACCTGGTCTTCGTGCCGTTCTTCAGCATGCTGATCATGATCCCGATCACCGCGTTCCTCATCGGCCCGCTGGGCGTCTGGGCCGGCAACGGCCTCGGTGAGGGCCTGTCCTGGCTGAACGGCAACGCCCCGATCGTCTTCGCGATCCTCATCCCGCTGCTCTACCCGTTCCTGGTGCCGCTGGGCCTGCACTGGCCGCTGAACGCGCTCATGCTCGTCAACATCAACACCCTCGGCTACGACTTCATCCAGGGCCCCATGGGCGCATGGAACTTCGCCTGCTTCGGCGCCACCGCCGGTGTCCTGCTGCTCTCGCTGCGCCACCGCGAGAAGGAGATGCGCCAGACCGCGACCGGAGCCCTGGCCGCGGGCCTGCTCGGCGGCATCTCCGAGCCGTCGCTCTACGGCATCCACCTGCGCTTCAAGCGGATCTACCCGCGCATGCTCGTGGGCTGCCTCGTCGGCGGCGTGATCGTGGGCGTCCTGGGCGGCGTGGACACCAAGGCCTTCGCCTTCACCTCCCTGCTGACCATCCCGGTCTTCTCCCCGATGGCCACCTACGGCATCGCGATCACGGCCGCCTTCTTCGTCTCGATGGCGCTCGTGTACTTCTCCGACTTCCGCACCCCGGAGG
>NZ_JBHWMB010000094.1:0-26267 GCF_042730015.1 Streptomyces sp. NPDC059957
CGCCTGGGCCGTGGAGTTGGCCAGGGCGGTGTTCTGCGCGTAGTTGTTGCGCAGCACCATCGCGCCGACCTCGTCGGTCATCTCGGCGAGCAGCGTGTTGCGCTGCTTGAGGGTCAGGTCGCCGTCCTTGACCACCGAGTTCAGCAGGATCTTGATGTTCACCTCGTGGTCGGAGGTGTCCACGCCCGCGCTGTTGTCGATGGCGTCGGTGTTGACCTTGCCGCCCTCGCCGCCGGCGCCGCTGCGCGCGAACTCGATGCGGCCGAGCTGGGTCAGGCCCAGGTTGCCGCCCTCGCCGATGACCTTGGCCCACACGTCGGAGCCGTTGACGCGGATGGAGTCGTTGGCCTTGTCGCCGACGTCCGCGTGCGTCTCGGCCGTCGCCTTGACGTACGTACCGATGCCGCCGTTCCACAGCAGGTCCACGGGGGCCTTGAGGATGGCCTGCATCAGGTCGGCCGGGGTCATCTTGGTGACGCCGGCCTCGATGCCGAGGGCCTCACGGACCTGCGCGTTGACCGGGATGGCCTTCGCGCTGCGCGGGTGGATCCCGCCGCCGGCCGACAGCAGGGAGCTGTCGTAGTCCGCCCACGAGGAGCGCGGCAGCTCGAAGAGGCGCCGGCGCTCGGCGTAGGAGGTCGCCGCGTCCGGGTTCGGGTCGATGAAGATGTGCCGGTGGTCGAAGGCCGCGACCAGGCGGATGTGCTCGGAGAGCAGCATGCCGTTGCCGAAGACGTCGCCGGACATGTCGCCGACGCCGACGACCGTGAAGTCCTGCGTCTGGGTGTCGTGCCCGAGCTCGCGGAAGTGCCGCTTGACGGACTCCCAGGCACCGCGGGCGGTGATGCCCATGCCCTTGTGGTCGTAGCCGGCCGAGCCGCCGGAGGCGAAGGCGTCGCCCAGCCAGAACCCGTAGGACTCGGCGACCCCGTTGGCGATGTCGGAGAAGGTCGCGGTGCCCTTGTCGGCGGCGACGACGAGATAGGTGTCGTCCTCGTCGTGGCGGACCACGCCCTTGGGGTGCAGGACCTCGCCGCCGACGAGGTTGTCGGTGATGTCGAGCAGCGCCGAGATGAAGATCTTGTACGAGGCGATGCCCTCGGCCAGCCAGGCGTCGCGGTCCACCGACGGGTCGGGGAGGTTCTTGGCGACGAAGCCGCCCTTGGCGCCGACGGGCACGATGACGGTGTTCTTGACCATCTGCGCCTTGACCAGGCCGAGGATCTCCGTACGGAAGTCCTCGCGGCGGTCGGACCAGCGCAGACCGCCGCGGGCGACCTTGCCGAAGCGCAGGTGGACGCCCTCGACGCGCGGGGAGTACACCCAGATCTCGAAGGCCGGGCGCGGCGCCGGCAGGTCGGGGATGGCCTGCGGGTCGAACTTCATCGACACGTAGGAGTGCTGCTCGCCCGCCCCGTTGAGCTGGAAGAAGTTGGTGCGCAGCGTCGCCTTGATGAGGGTGAGGAAGGACCGCAGGATCCGGTCCTCGTCCAGCGAGGCGACCTGGTCCAGGGCCCCGTCCAGCTCCTCCAGCATCGCGTCGACGAGCTCGGTGCCCGCGGACTGGCGGCCCGGCGACATCCGGGCCTCGAAGAGGGAGACCAGCAGCCGGGTGGTGTGGACGTTGTTGCGGAGGGTGTCCTCCATGTAGTCCTGGCTGAAGGTGGCACCGGCCTGGCGCAGGTACTTGGCGTACGCGCGCAGGACCACGGCCTGTCGCCAGGTCAGTCCGGCGCCCAGCACCAGGGTGTTGAAGTTGTCGTTCTCGGCGTCGCCCTGCCAGACCGCCGAGAAGGCGTCCTGGAACCGCTCGCGGGCGTCGTCGCCGAGGTAGTTGGCGGCCTGGGCGGAGTCCCCGTTGCCGCTCTGGAGCGGCATCCGCAGACCGAAGTCGTAGATCCACGCGTTGCTGCGGTCGGTGCAGCGCAGCTCGTACGGCCGCTCGTCGGTGACCTCGACGCCCAGGCGCTGCAGGACCGGCAGGACCGCGGACAGCGAGACCTGCTCGCCCGTGCGGTAGATCTTGAACCGGCGTTCGCCGGGGCCCGCGCCGACCGGCTCGTACAGCGACAGCGCGAACTCGCGGTCGCTCGCGGACAGCCGCTCCAGGTGGGACAGGTCGGCCACGGCCGAACGCGGCGAGTGGTCGGCCTTGTAGCCCTCGGGGAAGGAGTTCGCGTACTTGCGCAGCAGCTCGGCGGCGCGCTCCTCGCCCAGCTCCGCGACGAGCGCCTCGCCGAAGCCGTCGGCCCAGGAGCGGGCGGCCTCGACCAGGCGGCCCTCGATCCGCTCCACGTCGGCGTCGGTCAGCACGGGCAGCTCGGTGCCCTGCGGGACGCGGACGACGAAGTGGATGCGGGAGAGGATCGACTCGGTGTTCCAGGCGGTGAAGTCGACGCTGATGCCGTCGAGCTCCTCCTGCAGGATCGCGATCAGCCGCAGCCGCACGCCGGTGGTGTAGCGGTCGCGCGGCAGGTAGACCAGCGCGGAGTAGTAGCGCCCGTACTCGTCCTGGCGCAGGTACAGCCGCAGCCGGCGCCGCTCCTGGAGGTACAGGACGGAGGTGGCGATGGCCTGGAGCTGGTCGACCGGGGTCTGGAACAGCTCGTCGCGCGGGTACGTCTCCAGGATCTGGAGCAGGTCGCGGCCGTCGTGGCTGGACGCGGCGAAACCGGCGCCCTCGAGGACCTCGGCGACCTTGCGGCGGACGACCGGGACCCGGCGCACCGATTCGGTGTAGGCGGCGGAGGAGAACAGGCCGAGGAAGCGGCGCTCGCCGACGACGTTGCCCTCGGCGTCGAACTTCTTCACGCCCACGTAGTCGAGGTACGAGGGGCGGTGCACGGTGGAGCGGCTGTTGGCCTTGGTCAGCACCAGCAGGCGGTGCTCGCGGGCCTTGGCGCGGGCGTCGGCCGGCAGCCGGTTGAAGGACGGCGAGACGGGGTGCGCCTCGTCCTGGCCGTGGTGGACCGGGTCGGAGCGCAGGATGCCGAGGCCGGTGCCGGGCACGGCGGCCAGGGCGTCGCCGTCGACGAGGTTGTACTCGCGGTAGCCGAGGAAGGTGAAGTGGTCGTCGGCGAGCCAGCGCAGCAGCTCGCGGGCCTCTTCGAGCTCGTACTCGCGCAGGTCCGGGGCGGTCGGCTCCTCGGGGAGGTCCTGGGCGATGCGCAGCGCCGCGTCGCGCATCTTCTCCCAGTCCTCGACGGACTCGCGGACGTCGGACAGGACGCGCTGCAGATCGGCGGTGATCTGCTTGAGGTCTGCCTTGTCGGTCTCGCGGTCGATCTCGACGTGGATCCAGGACTCGACGAGGGAGTCGTGGGGGCGCTCGGTGCGGGGACCGTGAGCGTCGCAGTCGGGGCCGAGGATCTCGATCAGCTTGCCGGTGACGTCGCGGCGGACGACGACCTGCGGGTGGATCACGACGTGGATGCCGCGCCCGTGGCGGGACAGCTCGTTCGTCACGGAGTCCACGAGGAACGGCATGTCGTCGGTGACCACCTCGACGACGGAGTGGCTGGAGGTCCAGCCGTTCTCCTCCACCGTGGGCGTGTGCACCCGCACGTTCGCCTTGCCCTGCGGACGGTTCGCCGCGAGCCGGTAGTGCGAGAGCGCGCCCCCGAACACGTCGACCGGGTCCCGGTCGAGCAGGTCCTCCGGGGCGGTGTGCAGGTAGTAGCGCTGGAGGTAGGCGAGAGTGGTGTCCCGGTCGGGACGCTCCCCCTGCTCGGACCCAGTCGGAAGTAGCCCCCCGGCCGGGCTGTTCTCAGCTACCCGTGCCGCCCGCGCGAGCAGCTCGGCCTTTGCTTCGTCCAGCTTGGTCTGCATGTCCTCTGGCTCCTGTCGCGCGCCATTGCGTGACGTAGGTGAAGGAAGGAATGGCATAGCACCGCGAGGCGGGGTGTCGGTGTCCGTTCGGGATCGACGCTATGCCGTCGAGAGAACCCACCGGGAGGAAATCGGCCATGATCGGCAGGATGTCCAGGGACCGGGGGCGGGGATCAGCGAAGGCCCGGGCACGGAAGTGCGCCGGGCGCCGGGCGGAGGCTTCAGTGCCTCCGAGAACTATCGCGCTGATCACGGGTACCAGGCTATCTCGCTCCACCCCCGGCTCGTCATGAGCTGTATGTGTACAAAAGAGGGGGGGTAACTTTGACACTCTGGACAGGGTCCGGCCCGGCCGGGCGTGCCAGGCCGGTGCTCGGTCGCTCTCCGCTCATGCGCCGGTCGCTATCCGGCCAGCTCGCGAGCAGTGCGTACGGCCTCCGCCAGGCTGTCCACGACGGGGACACCGGCTGATTCCAGACTGCTGCGGCTGTGCGAACCGCCCGTATAGAGGACGGCCCGCGCGCCCACGTGCGCGGCGGCCAGCGCGTCGTCCACGGCGTCTCCGATGAGCACCGTACGGCCGGCGGTCACTCCCGTCCCGTCCAGGGCCTGCAAGTGACGTACGAGGTGTCCCGCCTTGGTGGTGTGCGAGGGCCCGGTCCGCCCGTCGACGCGCAGGAAGTGTGCGTCGATCCCGTGCGCCCGTACGAGTGGCACGAGCTGCTCGTGGGGCGCGAGCGACAGCAGCGACTGCGTCAGCCCGTCCGCCTGCCAGCCCCGAAGGAGCTCGCGGGCCCCCTCGGCGAGGCCCGACTCCTCGGCGGCCACCCAGTAGTGGCGGTGGAAGGCCTCGTCCATGACCAGCCACTCGGCGTCCGTGGGGAGCCGGCCCATGAGCCGCTCGTAGAACTTCGGCACCGGTACGACGTACAGGTCGCGGTACCGCTCCAGGGTGATCGGCGCGAGGCCGAGCTCCGCGAAGGAGGCGTTGGTGGCGGCTATCACGGCGTCGATGTCGTGGAGCAGCGTGCCGTTCCAGTCCCAGACGATGTGCGGGGCCGCGGGCGCGGGCACCGGTGCTGCCGGGCCCTCGGGCGCGCCGGCCACGGGCGGCGCCGGCACCGCGAGCGCGGGGCCCTCGGGCGTCGGGACCACGAGCGGGGTGCCCTCGGGTGCCGCGCTCACTTCAGCAGCCCCGGAATCTCCTGGACCCCGAACCACAGCAGTTCGTGGTCCTCGGCGCCGTCGACGGTGCCGAGCGCCTCCTCGTCGCCCCCGTCCGCGGCCGGTACGGCCGCCACGGCGGCGCTCACGTCCTCCAGGGCCTCTTCCGCGTCCACGTGCACCGCGGCCGCCACCGAGAGCCGTACGGCCCCGGCGAGGGCCACCTGGCCGAGCGCGGCCTCGTCGGTGCCGGGGGCGGCCGTCGCGGCCTTGTCGTCCACGTCCACGGCCACCACGACCCGCTTGCGCGGCGCGGCCCCGTCCTCGGCGATCATCCGCAGCGAGGCGGCGGCGGCCCTGGTCAGGGCGGCGTACTCCAGCTCTTCGAGGTCGTCCGACACGTACCACTCGCGCAGTCCGGGCGTGACGGCGTACGCCCGCAGCGGAGCCGGGCCCAGCTCACCCGCCTGGTGCGCCTCGGCGAGCCCGGGGAGGGTCAGGGGGACGTACACGCGCATGGCCGGCTGCTTTCGATAGTCGGAAACGCCCCCAGGATACGACCGGCGCCCGTCCCCGCTCGCGCCCTCCTCCACGCCCACCTCGCACGCGTCGGCCCCGAGGGACCTCCACGGCTCCGCCGCGCTGCACCGGCCTCCACCCGGGCCCGGTGGGGCCCGGTGGGGCCAAGGCGTCCGGGAGGACCCGAGGGCCGAGGGCCGGGGAGCCGGAGGCCGGGGAGCCGGGGGCCGGAGGCCGGGGGCCGGGGGCCGGGGAGCGGAGGGGGCCGGAGGCCGGGTTTCCCGGTTCCGGCTCGGAGGCGTGACGTCGGGTCCGGGACGGGCCGCGGACTCCGTCCGTGACGGTCCGCGTCCCCTTTCGGGGTGCCGCGGCGGGGCCGCAGGGCGTCCACCTGGCTCCCCGCGGGATCCGGGCGGGGCCCCTGGGCGGCCGGGGAGCGACCCGGATAGGTGAAGGCGGGCCGGGTCCGGGGCGGCCCCGCGGCGTCGTTGCGGAGCGTGTTCGCAGCCCCGTAGAAGTCCTCTACCAAGTTACCGCCCGGTACCGCTCCGGGCCCGACCCCGGGGGACGACCACGATGCCCACCAGCACACCGCGCACCACGGAAGACACCACCGAAGGCGCCACCTCCTCCACGAGGCGCACGAGCCCCGCCCCCGCCGGAACCGCCGGGAGCCCCCGTACCGCCGGCAGCGCCGGCAGCGCCGGCACGGGCCCCGGCCGCGGCTCCACGAGGCCGGCGAGCACCGGCCCCGGCACCGCGAGGCCGGCGAGCACCGGCCCCGGCACCGCGAGGCCCGGCCGCCGCCACGACCGGCGCCGCCCGCCCACGGGCATCCACCGCGGCCCCCACCACTGGTTCGCCGAACGGCTGCTCGCCGTCCTCAGCGGACGCCGCCCCGTGCACTCCCTGATCGGCCACACGATCGGCCCGGCCTACGACCAGCTGATCACCCTCGCCCCCGCCGACCCCCCGCAGGAGCGCGCGTACGAGACCCGTCGGCTCAGCCCCGTCATCCACGGATGCGGGCGCTTCACCCCCGGTCCGGGGGTCATCGAGGCCTTCGCCCGCATCGCCACGGGCGACCGCCTCACCGCGCTGGCCTTCCGCCTGGAACAGGGCCCCGACCTGCGCTGGCGCTGCGCCGCCGTGGAACTCCAGGGCCCCCGCCCATGACCCCGGGACCAGGCCCGCGCCCACGCCCGCGCCCGCGCCCGCACACACCAACGCCGCCGGGGCCGGACCCCACGCACAGCGTGGTGTCCGGCCCCGGCGGCGATCCCGCGAGCAGCGCGCGGGTTACTTCTTGCGGCGACGCCCGCCCGTGGCCTTCGCGGCCTTACGGCGCTCCGCACGCGTCATCCCGTCCGAGTCGTCACCGGATTCCGATTCGAAATCGCCCTCGACGACCCCGCCCTCACCGTCCACGGTGGGCGCGGAGAAGTGCAGCCGGTCCGGCCGCTGCGGGGCGTCCAGACCCTTCGCCCGGATCTCCGGCTTGGCCAGCGACGGACCGGAGTCCGACACCAGGACCTCCTCGACCTGCTGCTCGACCTGGACCTCCAGGTTGAACAGGTAGCCGACGGACTCCTCCTTGATGCCCTCCTGCATGGCGTTGAACATGTCGAAGCCCTCGCGCTGGTACTCGACCAGCGGGTCCTTCTGGGCCATCGCCCGCAGGCCGATGCCCTCCTGCAGGTAGTCCATCTCGTACAGGTGCTCGCGCCACTTGCGGTCCAGCACCGACAGCACCACGCGCCGCTCCAGCTCGCGCATGATGTCGGAGCCGAGCGTGGCCTCGCGGGCCTCGTACTGCTCGTGGATGTCGTCCTTGACGGACTCCGCGATGAACTCGGCGGTGATGCCGGCGCGGTCGCCCGCGGCGTCCTCCAGCTCCTCCACCGTGACCTTGATCGGGTAGAGCTGCCGGAAGGCGTTCCACAGCCGGTCCAGGTCCCACTCCTCCGCGAACCCCTCGACCGTCTCGGCCGTGATGTACGCGTCGATGGTGTCGTCCATCATGTGACGGATCTGCTCCTGGAGGTCCTCGCCCTCCAGGACGCGGCGGCGCTCCTTGTAGATCACCGTGCGCTGGTTGTTGAGGACCTCGTCGTACTTCAGGACGTTCTTGCGCGTCTCGAAGTTCTGGGTCTCCACCTGCGACTGGGCCGAGGCGATGGCCCGCGTGACCATCTTGTTCTCGATCGGCACGTCGTCCGGCACGTTCGCCATCGACATGACGCGCTCGACCATCTGCGCCTTGAACAGCCGCATCAGGTCGTCGCCGAGCGACAGGTAGAAGCGGGACTCGCCCGGGTCGCCCTGTCGGCCGGAGCGGCCGCGCAGCTGGTTGTCGATGCGGCGGGACTCGTGGCGCTCGGTACCCAGCACGTACAGCCCGCCGAGGTCCTTGACCTCCTCGAACTCCGCCTTCACGGCCGCCTCGGCCCGCGTGAGCGCCTCGGGAAGGGCGTGCGCCCACTCCTCGATGTGCTCCTCCGGGTCCAGGCCGCGCTGGCGCAGCTCGGCCTCGGCCAGGTCGTCCGGGTTGCCGCCGAGCTTGATGTCGGTACCGCGGCCGGCCATGTTCGTGGCGACCGTGACGGCGCCGCGACGGCCCGCCTGGGCGACGATCGTGGCCTCGCGGTCGTGCTGCTTCGCGTTCAGCACCTCGTGCGGGATGCCGCGCTTGGAGAGCTGCTGCGAGAGGTACTCGGACTTCTCGACCGACGTCGTACCGACGAGGATCGGCTGGCCCTTCTCGTGCTTCTCCGCGATGTCGTCGACGACGGCGGCGAACTTCGCGACCTCGGTGCGGTAGATCAGGTCCGCCTGGTCCTTGCGGACCATGTCCCGGTTGGTCGGGATCGGGACGACACCGAGCTTGTAGATCTGGTGGAACTCGGCGGCCTCGGTCATGGCCGTACCGGTCATGCCCGACAGCTTCGAGTACAGGCGGAAGAAGTTCTGGAGGGTGATCGTGGCGAGGGTCTGGTTCTCGTCCTTGATGTCCACCCCTTCCTTCGCCTCGATCGCCTGGTGCATGCCCTCGTTGTAGCGGCGGCCGGCGAGGATGCGGCCGGTGTGCTCGTCGACGATCATGACTTCGCCGTCGATGACGACGTAGTCCTTGTCGTTCTTGAACAGTTCCTTCGCCTTGATGGCGTTGTTCAGGTAACCGACGAGAGGGGTGTTCACCGACTCGTAGAGGTTCTCGATGCCGAGCCAGTCCTCGACCTTCGCGACACCGGACTCGTGGATGCCGACGGTGCGCTTCTTCTCGTCGACCTCGTAGTCGCCGGTCTCCTCGATGCCCTTGAGGGGCTGGCCGGGCTCGCCCTTGGTCAGACGCGTGACCAGCTTCGCGAAGTCCGCGTACCACTTGGTGGCCTGGTCGGCCGGGCCCGAGATGATCAGCGGGGTACGGGCCTCGTCGACGAGGATCGAGTCGACCTCGTCGACCACGGCGAAGTTGTGGCCGCGCTGGACGAGCTCGTCCTGCGACCACGCCATGTTGTCGCGGAGGTAGTCGAAGCCGAACTCGTTGTTCGTGCCGTACGTGATGTCGGCGGCGTACTGCTCACGGCGCTGCGCCGGAGACATGTTCGCCAGGATGCACCCGACCTCCAGGCCGAGGAACTTGTGCACCCGGCCCATCATCTCGGAGTCGCGCTCGGCGAGGTAGTCGTTCACCGTGATCAGGTGGACGCCCTTGCCGGACAGCGCGTTCAGGTACGCGGGGAGCGTGCCGACGAGGGTCTTGCCCTCACCGGTCTTCATCTCGGCCACGTAGCCGAGGTGCAGCGCCGCGCCACCCATCATCTGTACGTCGTAGTGACGCTGACCGAGGACGCGCTTGGCGGCCTCGCGGACCGTCGCGAAGGCCTCGGGCAGCAGGTCGTCCAGGGTCTCGCCGTCCTGGAAGCGCTGCTTGTACTCGTCCGTGAGCGCACGCAAGTCGGCGTCGGAGAGGTTGACGAAGTCCTCTTCGATGGAGTTGACCTGGTCCGCGATGCGGTGCAGTTTTTTGAGGATCTTGCCTTCGCCTGCACGCATGAGCTTGTTGAAGACGGACACCGAGGTTTGTCTCCTTGCCGGTCGGGCCTGGCACTGGTTCGTGCACGGGCACGGAGGGTGGGCCCCACCGCAACGGCCATCGTAAGCGAGGACGCGGTCGCGTCGGGAGGTCCGCACTGCCGCGGGGCTGGACTGCCCGGAAATGAGAACGTGTGAGGGGCACCGAAGGTGCCGGTATGGGCGGACCCTCTTGGGTAAATCCGCTTCGCCACCGCCGTCCTCCCACAGCAGAATCCCCCCATGGAATCGATCACCCTGACCACCGAACGCCTCGTCCTGCGTCCCCTGGACGCCTCGGACACGGACGAGGTGTACGCGGCGCTGCAGGATCCCGTGATCCAACGCTGGATCCCGGTCTCCGTCCCGTACGAGCGCACGCACGCCGAGTCCTTCGTGAACCGGGTCCCGGGCGGGGAGAACGGCTCCGCGTTCAACTTCGGTGTCCGGCTCGGCGCCGACGGCCCGCTGGTCGCCTGCGTCGGGGTGGTCCGGGAGGGCGATCACGCCCACGAGATCGGCTACTGGACCGTCGCCGGGCACCGGGGCCGCGGCTACCTGCCCGAGGCGCTGCCCGCCGTGGTGCGCTGGGCCTTCACCGAGCTCGGCTGCGTACGGATGATCTGGCGCGCCGGGGTCGGCAACGACGCCTCCCGCCGGGTCGCCGAGAAGGTCGGCTTCGTCATCGAAGGCGTAGCGCGCGCCGGCATGGAGCACCGCGGCACCCTGCGGGACTGCTGGACCGGTGCCATGCTCCCCTCCGACCTGGGCCTTCCCTCCGACCTCGCCTACCTTCCCTCGCCTGTCAGTGGCCGGGTCTAGGGTGCGGTCATGACGTCCGCACCCCCGCCGATCATGTCCCTGTCCGCCGACGAGGCCCGCCGCATCGCGCTGCGCGCGCAGGGGTTCCTGGGTGCTCCGGACCGGCGCGGCGGCGTCCGGGGCGTCCTGCGCCACCTGGGCGCCGTCCAGCTCGACACGATCTCCGTACTGGCCCGCTCCCACGAGCTCGTCCCGTACGCACGCCTGGGAGCGGTCGGCCGCTCCACGGTCGAAGCCTCGTACTGGTCGGACCAGCACGCCTTCGAGTACTGGTCGCACGCGGCCTGCATCCTGCCGATGGAGGAGTGGCCGCACTTCGCCTTCCGCCGGCGGGCCAACAAGGCCCGCGGCCACCGCTGGCACGTCCTGGAGGACAAGCACCGCTCGACGAAGACGGTCCTGGACCGCCTCGCGTCCGAAGGCCCCCTCACCTCCACCGAGCTGGGCGGCGCCAAGAACGGCGGCGAATGGTTCGAATGGTCCGAGACGAAGATCGCCGTGGAGTGGCTCCTCGACGTCGGCGAGGTCGTCTGCGCCGAGCGGCGCGGCTGGAAGCGGGTCTACGACCTCCCCGAGCGGGCCGTCCCGGCCGCACTGCTCCACGACGACCTGGACGACCGCGACTGCAAGCGCCGCCTCGTGGCCCTCGCGGGGCAGTCCCTGGGCGTGGGCACCCGCTCCGACATCGCGGACTACCACCGCCTCAAGGGCCCCGACTTCGACGCGGTGGTCGAGGACGCGGGCCTGGTCCCCGTGGAGGTGGAGGGCTGGGGCAAACCGGCCTGGGCGGACCCCTCGGCCCTGTCCCCGCTCCCCCGCGGCCGCCACCGCACGACGCTCCTCTCCCCGTTCGACTCCCTGGTCTGGGAGCGCCCGCGCACGGAGCGGATCTTCGGCTTCACGCACCGCCTGGAGGCCTACGTGCCCAAGCCCAAGCGGATCCACGGCTACTTCGCGATGCCCCTGCTGGCCGGAGGCCGCCTCCAGGGCCGCGTGGACCCGGCCCGCGAGGGCACCACCCTCGTGGCCCGCCAGCTCTCCCTGACCACCCCCAAGGCAGCCCGCCCCATGGCCGAAGCCCTCCGCGAGGCCGCCTCCTGGGTCGGCTGCGACACGATCCGCATCGACCGCGCGAGCTCTCCTGCGGAAGCGGCAGCGGTCGTCGCGGAACTCGCCACCCTCTGAAGCCCCGACTCGCCAAGTCCAGCCCCGCCGGGGCAAATCAGCCTCGCCGGCATTTGAGGCGCGGGGTCCGGAGCGGAAGCCCCAGGGGGTCCGGGGCGCAGCCCCAGCGGGTCCGGGGCACAGCCCGGCACCCCTCCAGCCCGTCCGGCGCTTGAGGACCGGGTCAGGGCAGAGCCCTGGGAACGGCGGAAGGGCGGGTAGGGGACTCCGCCCCGCAGGGCACACCACCCGCACCCGCACCCGGACCGGAAGCCGACCCCGAACCGGAACCGGTCCCTACCGGATCTCGAGGATCTTCTCCCGCATCGCGTACACCACCGCCTCCATCCTGGAGTGCAGCTGCAGCTTCTCCAGAATGTTCCGCACGTGGTTCTTCACGGTGTTCTCCGAGATGAACAACTCCTTCGCGATATCGCGGTTGTTCATCCCGGTGGCCACCAGCTTCAAGACCTCGAGCTCCCGATCCGTCAGCCGCGGCGCCGGCACCAACCGCCGCTCGTCCGTCCGCTGGATCATCGACTTGAACTCCGTCAGCAGCTTCGACGCCATCGACGGGCTGATCTGCGACTGCCCGTCCGCCACCGCCCGGATCGCCGTCGCGACCTCGTCCGTCGAGATCTCCTTCAGCAGGTACCCCGTCGCACCCGCCTTGATCGCGTCGTAGAGGTCCGCCTCCTCGTCGCTGATCGTCAGCATGATGATCTTCGCGGAGGGCGCCACCTCCTTGATCGAGGTACAGGCCTCGATCCCGCCGCGCCGCGGCATCCGCACGTCCATCAGCACGATGTCCGGCAGCAGATCCGCCGCCTTGTCCACGGCCTCCGCCCCGTCACCCGCCTCGCCGACGACCTGGATGTCCTCCTCCTGCGCGAGGACGATCTCCAGCCCGCGCCGGAACAGCGCATGGTCGTCGACCACGAGCACCCGGATCGGCTCTGCCACCCGGTCCTCCTCACGGCAGCCCGCACCGTTGTCATCACGCACCGGCCCGAAGCTGTCCGCCATCGTTCCTCCCCCTGCACCACGTGTGCTGAGCTGCTGGGTCAATCCGACGAGAGCGGCCGCCGGCTGACTGCCCGACATGATTCCATGCCCACGTGACCGAGGGGGGTCCGGCGATTACAGGCCGACCCATACAGGCCACCGTTTCGCAGCTCTCACCTCACGCGAGTGCCCCCGCGCCCGCCTGGGCGAACGCGGGGGCACCACACTGGCACCGCACGGACATCCGGATCCAGTCCGGAATCAGACCGGAATCAGTCCGGAATCAGCGGCTCAGCCTCCGAGCGCCCCACCCGCTCCCGCACCGTTGAACTCACCCGAACTGGAGGCGGCATCGGATGCGTTGAGGTGGATCACGCCGTAGTCGTAACCGTGGCGCCGGTAGACGACGCTCGGCATCTTGGTGTCGGAATCGACGAACAGATAGAAGTCGTGACCGACCAGTTCCATCTCGTACAGGGCCTGGTCGAGCGACATGGGTGCGGCCGAGTGGGTCTTCTCGCGAACGATGAGCGGGCCGTCGCCCTGCACTTCCAGCGATCCGATCCGGGTGGTCGGAATCGCGTCCGCGTCCGCCTTCTCCCCGTTGACCGGCTCGCCGTTGCCGTTCAGGGTCGCGGCGTCCGGCACCACGTCGGCGACCTCGGCCGCCGAGATACGGCCGGCTCCACGGCGGGTGTAGCGCTTGTCGTGCTGCTTGCGCAGCCGGGCCTCCAGCTTGTCCTGAGCGAGGTCGAGCGCCGCGTACGGGTCGGCGGCGGCGGCTTCGGCACGAATCACCGGGCCCCGCGAACGCAGGGTGATCTCCACGCGGTCGGAACGGTCGGCCTGGCGCGGGTTGTGCTCCTTGGACACCTCGACGTCCAAGCTGATCACCTTGGCGTCGAGCTTCTGGATCCGCTCCGGATTCAGCTTCTCGGCCACGTGCTTGCGGAACCGGTCGGGCACCTCGGTCTTACGGCCCTTGACGACGATGTCCACGCAGAACTCCGTTCCCGGATAGCTCCGCCTCAGGGGCGAAGCGTCTCCCTTTCGCACCAGGCCCCGGTGAACACCGGAGCCTCGGACTTGGCGACTTCCACCTCCTCCTCCCCCATCGGCAAGATCCACACCCCACCGACTTCGGAGTCGAGGGACAACCTCTGACACGAAGTTTTCGAAACGTACAGACGATCGAACATGCGCTCCGATGCGTGGGGCCCAAGGTTCGCCAATTCCTTACAACCGAACATATCCCTCTATGCCGGTTGTCGGCACCCGCTACCGGAACGTACCTCCGTTCAGGTGGCCGTTCCCTCTTACTACCTGCAACGATGCGCCTTCCCTTCCAGTTCCAAATCTATTCACAAGTTTTTTGGTCTGTACGAGTAGCGGTGGCACCGGGACGCACGAAGGAGTCCGCCGGCGCGGCCACCACGGCGGCCACCAGAGCCGCCGCCCCGGCCGCCCCGCCCGGCACCCCGATCCCGGCCGCGCGCAACGCCCGCGCCGCCTCCACCAGGGTGGATCCGGTGGTGACGAGGTCGTCCACGAGCACGATCCGGGCCGCCCCCGCCGTCACCCGTCCGGCCCCGGGCCGGGCCTCCAGGGCCCCCGCGAGGTTCTCGCGGCGCTGCGCCGCTCCCAGACCCGCCTGGTCGGCCACCGCCCGCCGCAGCCGCAGTACGGGCGTCACGCGCGCGGGCACGCCCTCCCGCCGCAGCCGGGCCGAGGCGGCCAGCGCGATCCTGCGCGCCGGATCGTGCCCGCGTGCCCGCACCCGGTGCCGCGCGGAGGGCACGGGAACCAGGGTCACCGCCCCGGCCCCCGCACCGCCCGCGCGAACGGCAGCGGCCAGGGCCGCGCCGAGGGCTCCGGCCAGCGGCAGCGCCCCGCGCTCCTTGTGGGCCAGTACGACGGCCCGTACGGCCTCCCGGTACACGGTGGCCGCATACACCGCGGGCAGCCCGCCGGGGCACGGAGACGGCCGTACCGGGCCCGCCGCGGCCCCACTGAGCTCCGACCGGCAGGCTCCGCACAGCATCGCGCGGCCGGCCCCGCAGCCGGCGCACCCGACCGGCAGCACCAGCCCGGCGAGCTCACCGGCCAGCCCCCGCCACCACCACTCCCGCATGACGTCCACCCTGCCGGGCGGGGGCAGCAGTCCACCACCCCTGTGGACAACCACGGAAAGGGCAGGTCACACCGCACGCGGGCCCGACCGACCCGGCCAGCCCGCCCTCAGCCGGACCCTCGGCCCGCCCTCAGTCGGCCCCTCAGCCCGGATAGACCGGAGCCTGCCCGCCGGCCACCACCGTGCGCCACTGCGCCCCCGGCGGCAGCCACACGATGCCGTCCTCCAGCGACTCGGCGACCACGGGCTTCTTCTCGTCCTCGCTCGCGGCCACCGCCACCAGCCCGGTCGCCCCGGGCAGCCCGGCCCCGACCATCGAACCGTCGGCCAGCATGTAGCGGGCCTGAACGACCATGCCGCTCTCCCGGCCCACCACCAGCAGCCGGCCCCGCGGCGCCCAGCTCATCGCCGCCACGTCCGCCAGCTGCGGAGCCGCCGGGCGCAGCTCGCGCACCGAGACCGCGGAGACGTCGCCCTTCGCGTCGGGCCGCTCGATCCGCCCGATGTACAGGTACTTGCGGCTCTCCCGCTGCACGAGCAGCGCGATCCGCACCCCGTCCGGGGAGGCCTTCAGACCCGTGATCCGCCCGCCGGCCAGCCCGGACACCTCGACTCGTTCGGGGTTCCCGGTGCCGCCGGGCAGTCGGTACAGCGCCGGGTTCTGCGGGTCGGGGTCCGCGACCCACAGATCGCCCGCCGCGTCCCAGGTCGGGGTGGCGAGCCCGTTGGGCTTGGCCCCCTTGCCCGTCATCAGCGCCGGCGGCATCGCTCCGGCCGTGGTCAGGTTGACCACGTGCAGCCCGTGCCCGTCCGCGGAGACGACCGCGGCACGCTTCTCGTCGTAGGACACGGCGGCGGAGCCCACCTTGAAGGCCGGGTTCCCGGACAGCGGCCCGGGGGCCGGTGTCGGCGGTTCCTGCTGGTCCTCGCGGTTCGGGTCCAGGTTCAGCCGCTGCAGCCGGTTCTCCGCGTCCACGTAGTACTGGTGGCCGGGCGAGGGCGGCCGGTTGGCCAGCACGGCCGCGGCCGCCTCGGACACCTGGCAGCGCGTGGTGCTGTCGGAGCGCAGGATGTCGACCCGGTCGACCCGGGAACCCGTCAGATCCTTGACCGTGTAGAGGATCTGGGTCGCCATCCGCTCGCACTTCGCCTCGTCGACGTCGTTCGCGTTCTTGTTCAGGGGCACGCGCAGCGTGTTCTGACCGTCGATCGCGAGGGACTTGGTGCCCTCGCGCAGCTGCGTACCGGTCGGGAAGCTCGAAGTGACCACCGGCCCGAGCCACTTGGAAGGGCCGGCGAGCAGCGAGGTGACGGTCTGGGTGGTGGGGTCCATCCGGGAATCCGGGTCGCTGCGCTGACGCACGTAGACGGGGTCGGCGACGAGCGTGGAGCCCGCGAAGTAGTACTTGTTGACCGGCATGTAGATGCGCTGGAAGTCGGATTCGCTCAGGACCAGGCTGCTGGGCGGAGTCGCGATCCGCCACTGGTTGTCCTTCTGCGTGAGCTGGAGGAACTGCTCGTAGCGCCGGTCGCCGGTCTCCGGCTGGTACGCGCTGCGCTCGTCCACCGTGGCCAGCATCTTGCCCGCGATCTTGAACCGGGGGGCCGCCGGGTCCTTCTCGCCCGGTACGGAGAACCGGTCGAGGCCGGCGGAGAGCACGGTGACCGCCGCTCCGGGCTTCCAGTTCTTCGCCGCTTCCTCGGTGAGGTACTTGCGGGCGGTCTGGAGCTGCGGATCGTCGCTGGTCATGGCCTCCAGAAAGCCGTCGACGATCTCCTGCGGGCTGGCCTTGTCGGCCGGCGGCACGCCGAAGACGCGGACCTGGGAGTCGACGCCCTGGGAGGCCTCCACGGGACGGACCTCGCCGTGGTCTGGCATGGAGGCGCAGCCGGCGAGCAGCAGCCCGGCCGCCCCGAAGGCCAAGGCCCGCAGGGCGCGCGGCGTGCGCCGGCGCGGCCGGCCCGGCTCAGCGCCCATGCGATCCACCCGCTCCGCCCGCTCCACCAGTTCCGCCGGTTGCGCCCGCTCCGCCCGCTCCACCGGTTCCGCCGGTTGCGCCCGCTCCACCGCTTCCACCCTCTCGGTCGGTTGCTCCCGCCGTCCCGCCGGACCGCGCGTTCGCCGCACCGCCCCCGGAACCGGTTCCCTGCTCCGCCGGCCCCGGCCGGGTCACGACCCGCGCCCCGTTGCCCGGCAGCGCCGTCGGGTCGGCCGGTACGGGCACCGCACCCGCGACGGGGGACCGCGGCGGCATCGGCGACCGGTCGCCGCGCCCCGCCTGCTGGGCCTGCTGCGCCCGCTGCCCGGCGGCCGCGGAGCCCTCCGCCGCGGCCCTGGCCCGGTTGGCCCGGGAGTCCTCGGGCTCCAGCGGGATCGGCGATCCGCGCAGCGGCTCGTCGGCGGTGCGCGGCAGCGTCAGGCGGAACTGCGAGCCGCCGCCGGGCTCGCCCCACGCCTGGAGCCAGCCTCCATGCAGCCGGGCGTCCTCGACGGCGATGGACAGGCCGAGGCCGGTACCGCCGGTCGTGCGCGCCCGCGCCGGGTCCGCCCGCCAGAAGCGGTTGAAGACGCGGGTGGCCTCGCCGGGCTTGAGCCCGACGCCGTAGTCCCGTACGGCCACGGCCACGGCCCCGCCCGCCGAGGCGAGCCGGACCACCACGTCGCGGCCCTCGCCGTGCTCGACGGCGTTGACGACGAGGTTGCGCAGGACCCGCTCCACGCGCCGGGCGTCGGCCTCGGCTATCACCGGCTGGGTGTCTCCGAGGACGCGGATCCGGGTGTTTTTGTGATCGGCGAGCGGCTTGGCCGCGTCGATGACCCGGTGCACGACGTCCCGCAGGTCGATCGGCTCCGCCTCCAGGGCGGCCGCGCCCGCGTCGAACCGGCTGATCTCCAGCAGGTCGGCGAGGAGGGACTCGAAGCGGTCGAGCTGTCCGGCGAGGAGCTCGGCGGAGCGCGCGGTGATGGGGTCGAAGTCGGCGCGGGCGTCGTGGATGACGTCCGCGGCCATGCGTACCGTCGTGAGCGGGGTGCGCAGCTCGTGGGAGACGTCCGAGACGAAGCGGCGCTGCAGCCGGGAAAGGTCCTCCAGCTGCTGGATCTTGTTCTGGAGGTTCTGGGCCATCTTGTTGAAAGCCTCGCCCAGGCGGGCGATGTCGTCCTCGCCGGTGACCTTCATCCGCTCCTGGAGCCGCCCCGCCGAGAGTCGCTCGGCGATCCCCGCGGCCATCCGGACGGGGGTGACGACCTGGCGCACGACCAGCCAGGCGATCCCGCCGAGGAGGACCACGACGAACAGCCCCGCGGTGGCGATGGTGACCTTGACCAGGTTGAGGGACTCCTCCTCCTGGGTGAGCGGGAAGAGGTAGTACAGGTCGTACGGGTCGCCGTTGATGTCGGTGAGCCGCTTGCCGATGACGAGCGCGGGCTCGGGCAGCTTGTCCCCGGCGTCGGTGTAGCGGATCTGCGAGAAGGTCTTGAAGGCGCCGGTCGCGTGGTTGACGTCGCGGCGCAGCCCCATCGGGACGCTGGCCGTCGGGTCCACGTTTCCGGAGGCACGCGCTCCGCGGACGCCGCCGAGTGCGCCGCGGGCGGACGGCTGCTCCTCGCCGGTTCCGGTGCCGGCGCCCAGCGCCGCCACCTCGAAGGCGCTCTGCCCGCCACTGGCGAGCTGTTTGACCAGGGAGTTCATCCAGGTACTGGCGTCCCGGCCGACCTTGTTGTCGGAGGCGTCGGGCCCGTCCGCCGTATAGGGCGTGTTGGCCTTCTCCTGTGCGACCGCGAACCCGCCCGCGGCCTGGCTCTGCGCGGCCTCCTCCTTGGCGTCGAGGAGGCCCTTGCTGACCTGCGCAATGACCACGAACCCGAGGGCGAGGACCACGGCGAGGGAGATCAGCAGGGTCGCGGCGACCACCCGGAGCTGGATGTTGCGCCGCCACAGCCGGACAGCCGGAAGCAGCGGCCGGCGTACGAGGCGTACGAACAGCCGCAGCACGGGGCCGCCGGGTGCTCCGTCAGGGAGCAGCCCGCCGCCCCGCAGCGCCCCCCAGCGGGAGCGGCCACGGGGCTTGCCGGGTGTCATGTCAGCTCGGTCCGGCCTTGTAGCCGACCCCGCGCACCGTCACGACGATCTCGGGGCGCTCCGGGTCCTTCTCGACCTTGGAGCGCAGTCGCTGGACGTGCACGTTGACCAGGCGGGTGTCGGCCGCGTGGCGGTAGCCCCAGACCTGCTCCAGCAGCACCTCGCGGGTGAAGACCTGCCAGGGCTTGCGGGCGAGCGCGACCAGCAGGTCGAACTCCAGCGGCGTCAGGGCGATCGAGGCGCCTTCCCGCTTGACCGAGTGCCCGGCCACGTCGATGACCAGGTCACCGATGGTCAGCTGCTCGGGCGCGGGCTCCTCCGAACGGCGCAGGCGCGCCCGGATGCGGGCCACCAGCTCCTTCGGCTTGAACGGCTTGACGATGTAGTCGTCGGCCCCGGACTCCAGGCCCACGACCACGTCCACGGTGTCGCTCTTGGCGGTGAGCATGACGATCGGTACGCCCGACTCGGCGCGGATCAGTCTGCACACCTCTATGCCGTCCCTACCGGGCAGCATGAGGTCGAGCAGCACGAGATCCGGCTTCGCCTCCCGGAAGGCAGCCAGTGCCTTGTCACCGTCCGCTACGAACGACGGCTCAAAACCTTCTCCACGCAGCACAATGCCGAGCATCTCGGCCAGCGCGGTGTCGTCGTCGACGACAAGGACGCGTCCCTTCATGGTTGACATCATCCCATTAGCTAATCGTTACCCGGCGGTGAGGTGTCCCACAGCCAAAGGGGCTGGAAATAGTCCCTCGGACCTGCGTGGAGATCAGGGCGCCCAGTGTGCCCCGGATCTGCGCGCCATACGAAGGCGCGAACGGTCCGGGACTCAGGGGGCGGCTGGCCCGTTGGGGACGGCTGGTCCGTTTGAGGTTGTCACATGGCACGATGGCAGCCGGACCAAGCGCCCCGCACCCCCGCAGTGCACGTGAAGGAGCGACGATGAACGACTCTCCGGGCTGGGCTACGCCCGGATCCTCCCCGTCCGACGGTGAGGGCTCCCACGGTACGCAGCCGCCCGCGGGCGGCTCAGGCGACTCCAAGTGGTCCGCCGAGCAGCCGCCCCCCGGCCAGTGGTCGAGCCCGACCCCGGGCCAGACCCCGCCGAACCCGCAGCAGCAGCCGCCCGCGGCTCCGCAGCCGGGCACGGGCTGGGGTTCGTACGGCGGCGGCTACCCGCCCCCGGCCGGCGGCCCGGGCGGCTGGGGCGCCCACACCCAGGCCGTGAAGCCCGGCGTGATCCCGCTGCGGCCGCTCGGCATGGGCGAGATCCTCGACGGGGCCGTCACCACCATGCGCAAGCACTGGCGCGCGGTACTGCCGATCACCCTGGTCGTGGCCGTCGTCGTGCAGTTCGCCAGCGTGCTCCTGCAGAAGTACGCGTTCAGCGACCTCGTACTGGACCAGTCGAGCGACGCCTCCTTCGTGGGCCTGACGGCGGCGAACGCGTTCATCCAGCTCATCGGGGCCATCGTGGCCACCGCGATGCTCACCATGATCTTCAGCCGCGCGGTGCTCGGTCAGGGCTCCTCGATCGGCGCCGCCTGGCGCGAGGCCCGCCCGCAGCTCGCCCGGCTGTTCGGCCTGACCCTCCTCATGGGGCTCGGCGCCGCCCTCGTCTTCACCGTTCTGGTCCTGCCCGGCGCCCTCGCCGGACAGGACGGCCTCGCCTTCCTCGGCGGTTTCATCGCCTTGGGCCTGATCCTCTGGCTGTGGATCCGCTTCTCCCTGGCCTCGCCCGCGCTGATGCTGGAGAAGGCGACGGTGCGCAAGTCCCTCGTCCGCTCCTCGAAGCTGGTCAACGGCTCTTGGTGGCGGATCTTCGGCATCACCCTCCTGACGAACATCATCACCGGCTTCGTCTCGGCCCTGATCGTCCTCCCCCTCACCCTCGTGGGCGGGCTGGTGTTCGGCGGCGGCCTCGAAGGCATGGCCGACGGCACGGGCGCCACGAGCTGGGGCTACCTGATCATGGCGGCCATCGGCGGGGTCATCGCACTGGCGATCACCATGCCGATCCAGGCGGGCGTCACCGTCCTGCTCTACATCGACCAGCGCATCCGCCGCGAGGCCCTGGACCTGGAGCTCGCACGGGCGGCGGGCATCGAGAACTACGGCGCCACCGCGCCGCCGACCGGAGGCTGACGCGGGAATGAGGAGCACGGGGGGCCTGCTCACCCACACAGCACCACCCACACCACCCATCACCATCGGCCGTGAGGCCGCCCGCGAGGCGGCCCGCGTCGAGCTGTCCAAGCCCGCGTACCACCAGAACGACCCGGGCCTGCTCCAGAGGGCCATGAACCGCTTCTGGGAGTGGGTCGGGGACCTCTTCGACCGTGCCTCCGGCGCGACCCCGGGCGGAGCCCTGGGCCTGCTGGCCATCGCCGTCTTCGCCCTCCTCCTCGCCGCCGCCCTGTGGTGGCGCCTGGGCGCCCCGAGCCGCGCCGCCGCCCGCGCCCCGGGCACCCTGTTCGACGACGGCATCCGCAGCGCCGCGGACCACCGCACGGCCGCCGAGGCACTGGCCGGCGAGGGCCGCTGGAGCGAAGCCGTCCAGGAGCGCATGCGCGCCGTCGTCCGCTCCCTGGAGGAGCGCACCCTCCTCGACCCCCGCCCGGGCCGCACCGCGGACGAGGCGGCGGCCGAAGCCGCCCGCTCCCTCCCGTCCCACGCGGCGTCCCTCCGCACGGCCGCCCGCACGTTCGACGACGTCACCTACGGCGCCCACCCGGCCACCCCCGAGATGTACGCCGCCCTCACCACCCTGGACCAGGCCCTGTCCCGCACGAAGCCCCTCCTGACAGGCCCCACCTCATGACCCACACCCCCGACCCGGGCACGTCCCCCAACCCAGGCGACGCCTCCCCGGACACACCCCGTGCCACGGGAGACACAGCCCCTCCCCCGGACGCACCCCCCGGTGCTCAGCTCCCCACCCCGGACGCACCCCCCGGGCCGGACGGTCCAGCCCCGGCCACGCCCCGCCCCACCGCAGACGCGGCCCCCGGACCGGGCCACCGCGGCGAGGGCGCGGCCTCCCTGCCCCCTGTCCACCCCGCAGCGACCCCGCCGGGTACGACTCCCGGCACGCCGGGCGCACCCGGGGCCACGCCCGGCCCCGCCAAGGCAACAGCACCCACCGGAGCCCGCACCACGGCACCGGGCGGGCCCGCCACCCCGCCCCGTACGACCGCCGGAGGCGCATCGCCCCGGGACCTCTGGACCCGCGCCCGCGGGTTCCTCCTCGCGCTCGCGGTGCTCCTCGCCGCCGGGCTGGGCATGGCCGCCCTGAACTCCGGTGCCCGGCACGGCTACCTGGACCCCCGCTCCGCCGACCCCTTCGGCAGCCAGGCCGTGGCCGAGCTGCTCAGGGACCACGGTGTCACCACACGGGTCGTCACCACCGCCGAGCAGGCCGCCGACGCCGCCGGCCCCGACACGACCCTGCTGGTCACGGACCCCGACCGGCTCGGGGAGACCCAGCTCCGCGCCATCCGTTCCGCGATCGACCTCTCCGGCGGCCGGACCGTCCTGCTCGCGCCGAGCGCCCTCAGCCTCCCCGCCCTGGCACCCGGCACCCGCACCCACGACGACTCCCCCGCCCCGGACACGAACCTCGACCCGGGCAGCACCTGCACCCTCCCCGCCGCCACCACCGCGGGCCGCGCCGCGACGGGCGGCGGCCTGAGCTACACCACCGGCACCCCCGGAGCCACCAGCTGCTACCCCGGCGCCGGCCACCCCACCCTCCTCGTCCTGCCCACCGGCGTCCGCGGCGGCGACACCGTCCTCCTCGGCTCCGAGGGCATCCTCCTCAACAAGACCCTCGCCAAGGAGGGCAACGCCTCCCTCGCGCTCCAACTCCTCGGCTCCCGCCCGACCCTCGTCTGGTACCTGCCGTCCCTCGCCGACGGCAACCCCGACAACGCCGAAGGCACCGGCGAGGAGCAGAGCTTCCTCGACCTGATCCCCGCCGGCTGGAGCTGGGCCCTGCTCCAGCTCTTCCTCGCAGCCGCCGTCGCCGCACTCTGGCGCGCCCGCCGCCTCGGCCCGCTCGTCACCGAACGCCTGCCCGTCCTCGTCCGCGCCTCCGAGGCCACCGAGGGCCGCGCCCGCCTGTACCGCAAGGCCGGCGCCCGCGACCGCGCCGCCACCGTGCTGCGCGCCGCCGCCCGCGAACGCCTGGCCGCACTGGTCGGCGTCCCGGCCGCCCAGGCCCACGACCCCGCCTCCCTGGTCCCCGCGGTCGCGGCCCGCCTCCCGGCCGGGCCCCCGCACGACCCGGACACCCTGCTCTTCGGCACCACCCCCACCACCGACGCGGCGCTCATCGCGCTCGCCGACCACCTCGACGCCCTCGAAAGGGAGGTCCGCACCTCATGACGGCCACCACGGACAGCGCCCGCTCCGCCCTGGAGGCGCTCCGCACCGAGATCGGAAAGGCCGTGGTCGGCCAGGACTCCGCCGTCACCGGTCTCGTCGTCGCCCTCCTCTGCCGCGGCCACGTCCTCCTCGAAGGCGTCCCCGGCGTCGCGAAGACCCTCCTCGTACGGGCCCTCGCCGCCTCCCTCGAACTCGACACCAAGCGCGTCCAGTTCACCCCCGACCTGATGCCGAGCGACGTCACCGGCTCCCTCGTCTACGACGCCCGCACCGCGGAGTTCTCGTTCCAGAACGGCCCGGTCTTCACCAACCTCCTCCTCGCCGACGAGATCAACCGCACGCCCCCCAAGACCCAGTCCTCCCTCCTCGAGGCGATGGAGGAACGCCAGGTCACCGTCGACGGAACCCCCCGCAAGCTCCCGGAGCCCTTCCTCGTCGCCGCGACCATGAACCCGGTCGAGTACGAGGGCACGTACCCCCTCCCCGAGGCCCAGCTCGACCGCTTCCTCCTGAAGCTCACCGTGCCCCTCCCCTCCCGCGAGGACGAGATCGGCGTACTGACCCGCCACGCGGCCGGCTTCAACCCCCGCGACCTGCACGCCGCCGGCATCCGCCCGGTCGCCGGCCCCGCCGAACTGGACGCCGCCCGCAAGGCCGTCGAGGCCACCAGCGTCTCCCCGGAGATCACCGCGTACGTCGTCGACATCTGCCGCGCCACCCGCGAGTCCCCCTCCCTCACCCTCGGCGTCTCCCCGCGCGGAGCCACCGCACTGCTGGCCACGGCCCGCGCCTGGGCCTGGCTCGTGGGCCGCGACTACGTCACCCCCGACGACGTGAAGGCCCTCGCCCTGCCGACGCTGCGCCACCGCGTCCAACTGCGCCCCGAGGCCGAGATGGAGGGCGTCACGGCCGACGCGGTCATCACCGCGATCCTCACCCACGTCCCCGTCCCGCGCTGATGGCCTTCACCGGACGCGCCGCCCTGCTCTCGGCCCTCGGCAGCATCCCCGTCGGCATCCTCGGACCGAGCTGGGCGGGGATGCTGGCGGTCAACGCCCCCATCGCCCTGGCCTGCGCGGTCGACTACGCCCTCGCGGCCCCGGTCCGCACGCTCCAACTGGCCCGCTCCGGCGACACCTCCGTCCGCCTCGGCGAATCCGCGGACGTCCACCTGACGATCACGAACCCTTCCCCCCGCACCCTCCGCGCCCGCATCCGCGACGCCTGGCCCCCGAGCAGCTGGGTCCCTGGAACGGAAGTCGCCGACTCCCGGCACGCGTTGACGGTTCCTCCGGGCGAACGCCGCCGCCTGACCACCCGCCTGCGGCCCACCCGCCGCGGCGACCGCCAGGCCGCCCGCGTCACGATCCGCTCGTACGGCCCGCTCGGCCTCCTGGCCCGCCAGGGTCATCACACGGTGCCCTGGACGGTCCGCGTCCTCCCCCCGTTCGCCAGCCGCAAACACCTCCCCTCCCGCCTCGCGCGCCTCCGCGAACTCGACGGCCGAACCAGCGTCCTGACGCGCGGTGAGGGCACGGAGTTCGACAGCCTGCGGGACTACGTACCCGGCGACGACACCCGTTCCATCGACTGGCGGGCCACCGCCCGCCAGAACAAGGTCGCCGTCCGCACCTGGCGCCCGGAACGCGACCGCCACATCCTGATCTGCCTCGACACCGGCCGCACCGCTGCCGGCCGCGTCGGCGACGCACCGCGCCTGGACTCGGCGATGGACGCGGCCCTGCTCCTCACCGCCCTGGCCACCCGCGCGGGCGACCGCGTGGACCTCCTGGCCCACGACCGCCGCCTCCGCGCCCAGGTCCAGGCCCGCAGCGCCGCCGACACCCTCCCCGCCTTCGTGAACGCGATGGCCACCCTCGAACCAGAACTGGTCGAAACCGACTCCCGCACCCTGGTGTCCACCATCCTGCGCAGCGCCCCGCGCCGCTCCCTGGTGGTCCTCCTGACGAGCCTGGACGCCGCCCCCGTCGAAGAGGGCCTGCTCCCGCTCCTCCCCCGCCTCACCCAGCGCCACACGGTCCTGCTGGCCTCGGTCTCCGACCCCCACGTGGCGGAGATGACGAAGTCCCGCGGCACCGTGGAAGCCGTCTACGAAGCCGCGGCAGGCACCCAGTCCCAGTCCGCCCGCCGCCGCACGGCCGAACAGCTCACCCGCCACGGCGTCCACGTGGTCGACGCCACCCCCGACACCCTGGCCCCGGCCCTGGCCGACGCCTACCTGGCCCTCAAGGCTGCCGGCCGCCTCTGACCACCCGGCCGTCCCGCCACGGGGACGTGCCGTCCTGATCTGGATACGCTGGGCGCGGCACCCACCAGGAGGACACCATGGCCGACCTCACCCCGGAGCAGATGCGCCGCTTGCACGACTTCGCGGAGCAACTCTCGGAGCTGGCCGAGCACCAGGAAGACCAGTGGAAGGTGCAGACCACCGACGGTCAGATCTCCCTCACGATGATGAGCCCCACGGCTCCCCACGGGCTGAACGTCGTGCGGCTACGACGCCAGATCGAGGCCCAGACACCCGAAGTCATGGCTCTGAACGACACGAACATGGGCGATCCGGTGACAGGCCTGACCAAGGTCCCCGACCTCATGGTCATCTCCGAGGAAGACACCGACGACACGGCGAAGGTCATCAACTCCCGTGATGTCCTGATGGTGGTGGAGGTCGTCTCACGTACGAACTCCCTCACCGACATCCGCGACAAGCTCCACGACTATCCGAAGATGGGAGTCCCTCTCTACGTCGTGGTGGACCCCCGCAAGGACAAGAGGACCGCCACAGTGCACAGTGATGCCTCGGAAGGTCCCGACGGCATCCGCTACCGCAAGACGGTCCCCTACTCCTTCGGGGACACCGTCACGGCAGGCCGCTGGACGCTCGACACGAGCAGCCTCAAAAGCTACCCCGCCGACTGGTAGCAGGCGGACCCCACCTGAACCTGCATGTACCGGGTACGGAAAAGGTCCGTGAACGCAGAAAAGCCCCGCACCGAACCCCATAAGAGGTTGGTGCGGGGCTTTCCCACAATGATTGTTCGGCGGCGTCCTACTCTCCCACAGGGTCC
>NZ_JBHWMB010000095.1:0-26132 GCF_042730015.1 Streptomyces sp. NPDC059957
GTGTCGGCCTGGACTGCATGATTTAGGCGCCCTCTGCTCTACTCCGACAAGGCGCGGCCTCTTCCAGCGCCACAAATCACGCTCTACGTCCAGACCGACACCCCACCCCGCCCCCGTCCCCGACCCGGGCCGCCTCTCCCAGTCCCCGGCCGGGGTTGTTCTTTTCAGCCGTCCGGCGTTTGAGGACCGGGGTCTGGGGCGGAGCCCCAGGGGTCCGGGCGCAGCCCGGGGCCCCCGCCTTCAGCCCGTCCGGCGTTTGAGGACCGGGTCAGGGCCGGCCCTGGGAACGGTGGAAGGGCGGGTCGGGGACAGCCCCGCAGGGCGGCTACAGGGCTCGGGACGCCCCGACCGGGAGGTCCCAGAGGTGCTCCCGGGGCAGCCCGGTACGGGCCCATGCGGCCCGCACCCGCTGCAAGGGCTCCATCACCGGCTCCGAGGAGAGCACGAAGGTCCCCCAGTGCATCGGAGCCATCCGGACCGCCCCCAGGTCCAGACAGGCCTGCACGGCCTCCTCCGGATCCGCGTGGACGTCCCGCAGCCACCACCGCGGGGCGTACGCCCCGATCGGGAGCAGCGCGAGATCGATGCCGGGGTGCCGCCGCCCGATCTCGCCGAACCAGTGCCCGTAGCCCGTGTCGCCCGCGAAGTAGACCTTCTTCGCGGGCCCGGCCCCGGGCCCGGCGGCGGCGCTGAGCATCCAGCCGCCCCACAGCGTCCGGCACGCGTCCAGCAGCGACCGCTTCGACCAGTGGTGCGCCGGCACGAACTCGAACCGTACGCCGCCCAGTTCGGCCGACTCCCACCAGTCGAGTTCGGTGACCCGGGTGAACCCCCGCCGCCGGCACCAGCGCGCGAGACCGGCCGGGACGAAGAGCGGTGTCGAGCGCGGGAGGCGTTTGAGGGTGGGGGCGTCGAGGTGGTCGTAGTGGTTGTGGCTGATCACCACGGCGTCGACCGGCGGCAGTTCCTCCCACCGCACCCCGACGGGGGTCATCCGGGCCGGGGTACCGAGGATCCGCCGGGACCAGACGGGATCGGTCAGGACGGTCAGTCCGCCGATCCGCAGGATCCAGCTGGCGTGCCCGGCCCAGGTGGCGGACACCGTCCCGGCGGCCACGGCGGGCAGCGGGGCGGGCGCGTAGGGCAGGTCGGGGATCCCGCGCAGCCCTTCGGGGCCGGGCCGGAAGGCTCCTTCGCGGGCGAGCCGGGCGAACGCACGCAGCCCCGGCAGCGGGGTGGTCAGCCGGTCCGCGAACGAGCGCGGCCACAGCCGGTGTTCGCCGAGCGGCCGTGGCCGCGCGTGCCGGACGCCGGTACCGGTACCGGCCCGGGTGGCCGCCGGGGGGACGTCCGGGCCGGCCCCGGGCTGGACTTCGGCCCGGACCTCGGCCCGGGAAGCCGAGGGCGCGTCCGTCTGGTCCCTCATCGAGAAGTCTCCGTTCACCGGCGGCATTCGGTATATCCGGGCGGGTTCGCGGGCGGGTCTCAGTCGGACAGCCCGGCCAGGACCGACCGGAGCCGGGCCAGGGAGTCCCGTACGTGCGGCAGCGCGAGGGGGTCGGTCGCGGTGAGCGCCGCGAGCTGCTCCTCCGGGGTGGCCCCGAGCAGCGGTCCGGTCGACAGCCGGACCCGCGGGGCGACGGGCTCGTCCGCGAACCGCTGCCCGCCGGGCGTCGGCGCGCCGAGCCGTCCGCCCAGCCAGTCCTCCAGTTCCATCGCGTCCGCGACCCCCTGCCGGGCGAGCCCCGAGCGCAGCGGCGTCAGATCGGCGTAGAGGTGGCGGCCGGCCTGCGGGGGCCTGGCCAGCGCCCCGGCCGCCAGCAGTTCCCGGTGTGCGGCCCGGGCGACGGCGCCGTGCAGGGCGGCGGCCGCGGCGGCGCGTCCCGCGACGGCGGGGGGCTCGTCGAGGGCGTGCGCGGCCGCCCCGGCGACGGGGCCCGCGACGAGCCCGCCGGTGGCGGTGAGCACGTCCAGGGTCCGGGCCCGCAGCCAGGTGCCGTGCGGGGTGCCGGGGAAGCGGATGACGGCGGCGGGCCAGCCGGCGGGCAGCAGCGCGCCGGAGAGGTCCAGGAGCACCGCGGTGTCGGCCGGCAGCATCTCGGCGGGGCTGAGCACGACGAGCCGGTCGTGGGAGCCGTGGGAGCCCGGGCTTCCGTGGGCCGGTGCGTGGGCCGGTGCGTGAGCCGGACGGTGGACGGTGTCGCGCCAGGTCTCGTCGCTGACCACGAACAGCCCGGCGGACTCGGCGGCCTCGCAGGCCTCCCGGAGCAGTTCGGGCGGCGGGACGGTCGCCGTCGGGTCGTCGGCCACGGACAGCAGCAGCACCCGCGGGTCGCCGCCCTCGGCGCGCACCCGGCGCACGGTCTCCAGCAGGGCGTACGGGTCGGGTACGCCGCCGCACTCGGCCGGGGTGGGCACGTGGTAGGCCCGCCGTCCCAGCAGCCGGACCTGCGGCGTCCACCAGGCGGGACACGGCCGGGGCAGCATGACGTCGCCGCCGTAGGCGCCGAGCAGCGCCAGCAGCAGGGCGGGCGCGCCGGGTCCGGCGGCCACGTGGTCCGGGTCGGTGGGCAGCCCCCGACGGCCCCAGTGGCGGGCCGCGGCGGCCCGTACGGGCACTCCCCCGCCGGCCGGCTCGGGGGCCGAACGCCAGGCGGCCGCCGCGAGGACGGCCGTGAGTTCGGGCAGGACGGGCAGGCCGGGCTGGGGTGGGGGCGGACCGTAGCGGACCGGGCCCCGGCCCTCGGCCGTCGTGCGCTGCATCCCCGACACCGCGCGCCACCTCTCCCTGCCGTCTCCGTGCTCCTGCCCCTGATCCCGATCCATGCCTTTATACGGTTATTCGTCCACGACCGCCCGTTGTGCGTCAGCCGCTCCTCCCCAGCAGCGCGAGCAGCCGGGTCTGGGCGTTCGCCCCGGCCGGGATCTCCAGCGGGGCGGCGTACATGCCGCTCGCGGCCAGTCCGTCGGCGTAGGGCATGACCTCCTTGATGGAGAACTCGACGAGGCCGTCCGGCAGCCGGTCGTCGGCGCCGATGCCCCGCGCGAGGTCCCAGGTGTGGACGACGCAGTCGGCGGTCAGCTCCGAGCAGTACGCCGATCCGAGCGCGGGCCCGTACGAGAGCCGGACGGTGCGCTCCAGCGCCCCGGGGATCTCGAAGGCGGTGTGCGCGGCGGCCGAGGCCTCGTCCCAGGCGGCGGCCGGGTCCGTGCCGAGGACGTCGCCGTTGAAGGTGCTCCCGATGTCCTCGACGGTGCGGCCGTCGGTGACCAGGGGCGGTATCCACAGCTGTTCGGCGGTGACGTGGTTGACCAGGTCGCGCACGCTCCATTCGCTACAGGGCGTCGGCGCGTCCCACTGCGCGTCCGAGACCGCGTGGACGTACTGGCCGAAGAGCCGCAGCGCCTCGGCGTGCCGCTCGAGCAGCGGGTCCGGCATGGATGGCATCCGTCTCACCGTCCTTCGTTCCTCCGCAATCACTGTCCTCGCCCCCACCACGCCCTGCCACCCGCTCACCCAATCCCCTTGGCAGGCAAGGATGGTGTCCACATGTCAAAACGCATATCTCAGATGCCGAACTGATCCCTTACGGTGAATCCAACGCCTCGACAGCACTTCGACGACGAAGGAGCCATGTCCCATGAACGCCATGAACGCCACGGATGCCACGGATGCCACGGATGCCGCTCACACGGCGGCTGCGCACGAGACCGCCGTCTACACCCACGGGCACCACGAGTCGGTGCTGCGCTCGCACCGCTGGCGCACCGCCGAGAACTCCGCCGCGTACCTGATCGGCGAGCTGCGTCCCGGGATGAGCGTCCTGGACGTGGGCTGCGGCCCGGGCACGATCACGGCGGACCTGGCGGAGCTGGTGGGGCCGCAGGGCCGGGTCACGGCGGTGGACGCGGCGCGGGACGTGGTCGACCAGGCTGCCGCGTACGCGAAGGAACGCGGGCTGACCGGCATCGAGTTCGCCACGGCCGACGTCCACGCGCTGGACTTCCCCGACGACACCTTCGACGTGGTCCACGCCCACCAGGTGCTGCAGCACGTGGGCGATCCGGTGCAGGCACTGCGCGAGATGCGCCGGGTGTGCCGGCCGGGCGGGATCGTCGCGGCGCGGGACGCGGACTACGCGGCGATGACCTGGTACCCCGCGACCGAGGGCCTGGAGGACTGGCTGGACCTGTACCGGCGGGTGGCGCGCGCCAACGGCGGCGAGCCGGACGCCGGGCGCCGCCTGCGCGCGTGGGCGCGGGCGGCGGGCTTCACGGACGTGACCTGTACGGCCACCTCGTGGTGCTACGCGACCGAGGAGGAGGCCGCCTGGTGGTCCGCGCTGTGGGCGGACCGTACGACGGCCTCGGCCTACGCCGGGATCGCGACCGGCGGCGGACACGCGACGCAGGCGCAGCTGGCGGCCGTCGCGGACGCCTGGCACGCCTGGGGTGCGGAGCCGGACGCCTGGTTCTCGGTACTGAACGGCGAGATCATCTGCAGCGCCTGACGCCGGGGGCGGCCTGACGCCGAGGGGGTCCGGCCCGGCCCCTCCGGTTCAGGCCGCCAGGCGTACGGGGAGCAGCTCGGGGCGCTTGGCCGTACGGCCGTCTCCGGAGGAGCGCCCGCGCAGCCGCCGCCCGATCCAGGGCCCGGCGAAGCCCACGGCCCACCGCAGCTCTCCGGCGACGCCCCGCAGACCGGCCGGGGCGGCGGGCGGCGGGCCGGGCAGCGGGCGGGTCCACGCCTCGTCGCTGCCGGGCAGCCCCAGGGCGTGCGCGACGCCGGCGGCGATCATCGCGTGGCCGGACGGCGCGGCGTGCAGCCGGTCCGCGCTCCACATCCGGGGGTCGGTGGAGGCCTCGTGGCGGGCGAAGTCGGCGACGGCCACCCCGTGCCGCTCCGCGGCCCGCCGTATGCGCTCGTTGAGCGCGGTGACCCGCGGGGCCGCTCCCTTGGCGAGCGGGACGAGCTTGGCGATGTCGGGGAAGGTGACGGTGGCGACGCGGGCGCCCTGTGCGGTGAGCGCGGCGAACATCGCCTCCAGGTGCCCGGCGACCTCGTCGGCGTCGAAGCGGGGCCGCAGCACGTCGTTGACCCCGGCGACCACGGTGGCCAGGTCGGGGCGGAGCGCGAGGGCCGGCCCGAGCTGCCCCTCGCGGACGCCCGCCGCGAGGCGGCCCCGTACGGCCAGGTTGGCGTAGAGCACGTCGGGCTCGTGCACGGCGATCATCTCGGCGAGCCGGTCGGCGCACCCGCGCAGCCCGGTGCGGTCGTCGCCGTCGCCCACGCCCTCGCTCTGGCTGTCGCCGAGCGCCACGTACCGGGCGTACCGGGTCGGCCGTCGCTGCTCACTGCTCTCCACGGGATGCCCGCCTCTCGTTCAGAATGATCGTGGTGCGCTCGTACCAGGCGCGGTTGGCCCGCTCGAACTCCAGGCCGCGCAGGCAGGTGAGGTAGGGGCCGATCCGTGCGCCGTGGCGCAGGAACTCCTCCTCCGTGTGCTCGCCGCGCATCGCGCGCAGCAGCTTCTCGAACAGCTCCGCCTTGGCCGTCGCGAAGGCGGTCCGCTCCGCGAGCTGCGCGATCAGCGCCCCCGTGTCGACGTACTCGGCCGCCTGGACCTTCACGAGCAGGTCGTCGCGGATGACGCAGGGCTTGGTCTCGGCGGCGGTGAAGCGCTCCAGCTCTGCCAGTCCCGCGTCGGTGACCTGGAACAGCCGCTTGTTCGGCCGGGTGTCCTGGACGACCTCGCGGCCCGCGATGAAGCCCTCCCCCTCCAGCCTGGCCAGCTCGGCGTAGAGCTGCTGGGGCAGGGCGTGCCAGAAGTTGGCCACGCCCGTGCCGAAGGACTTGGCCAGCTGGTAGCCGCTCAGCTCCTCGTCGAGCAGCGCCGCCAGTACGGCGTGGCGCAGAGCCATCGGTCGGTCTCCTCGGGATCGTGCGCGGCAGCGCCTTTTCGGGGACGTGTCTTCTCAAGGACGCCCGCGCCATGATAGTCAAGAAACTGACTAATCACATCGGTGACTATCAAGGAGTCCTCATGAGCGACGCCACCAGCACGGCCGACCGCTTCCGCGCCGCCGTCGCCGGCCATGACCTCGCCGCGCTGGACGCGCTGTTCACCGACGACGTCCGGCTCAACAGCCCGGTGAAGTCGAAGCCCTTCGAGGGCAAGCCGGCGGTACTGGCCCTGTTCCGCGTGCTCCTGCGCACGTTCGAGGGCTTCCACTACGTCGGCCACTTCAACGGCAGCGTCCAGTCCGCCGGCGTCCCGTTCGGGGCGGAGGGAGCCGAGGGACCGGCGACCGTACTGCCGTTCCGGACCACCGTGGGCGACCGGCAGGTGCACGGGATCGACATGCTGCACCTCACGCCGGAGGGCCTGATCGACGAGATCACCGTGATGCTCCGCCCCCAGACGGCGGTCGTGGCGGTCGGCGAGGCGGTCCTGGCCGGCCTGCTCACCGACGGCGTGGTGACCGGCTGACCGCCCGGACCGCCTGACCGGCTGACAGGACCTCCGGCGGCAGCCCAGTAGACTCGGTGCCCGTGGCGGATACCCAGTACGAAGACCTGTTGAAGCTGGTGCTCACCTCCGGGACGGCGAAGGCCGACCGGACGGGCACCGGCACCCGGAGTGTCTTCGGGCACCAACTGCGTTACGACCTGTCGCAGGGGTTTCCCCTGGTCACCACCAAGAAGGTGCACCTCAAGTCGATCGTGTACGAGCTGCTGTGGTTCCTGCGCGGCGAGTCGAACGTCGGCTGGCTGCGCGAGCACGGCGTCACGATCTGGGACGAGTGGGCCGACGAGAACGGCGACCTCGGCCCGGTCTACGGCGCCCAGTGGCGTTCCTGGCCCACCCCGGACGGCCGGCACATCGACCAGATCACCGAGGTCCTCGACACGCTGCGCCGCGACCCGGACTCCCGCCGGATGATCGTCTCCGCCTGGAACGTCTCCGAGCTGTCCAAGATGGCGCTCGCGCCGTGCCACGCCTTCTTCCAGTTCTACGTGGCCGACGGCAAGCTCTCCTGCCAGCTGTACCAGCGCAGCGCGGACCTATTCCTCGGCGTGCCGTTCAACATCGCCAGCTATGCCCTGCTCACCCACATGGTGGCGCAGCAGGCCGGCCTGGAGCCGGGCGACTTCATCTGGACCGGCGGTGACTGCCACATCTACGACAACCACGTCGACCAGGTGACCGAGCAGATCTCGCGCACCCCGTTCGAGTTCCCCGAGCTGAAGCTGCACCGGGCCGACTCGCTCTTCGACTACGCCTACGGCGACGTGAAGCTGGCCGGCTACGAGCACCACCCGGCCATCAAGGCCCCGGTAGCGGTATGAGTGCGGACCTGACCCGGGACATGAACGTAGGGCTGATCTGGGCGCAGAGCTCCGACGGCGTGATCGGCGCGGACAACGGGATTCCCTGGCGGCTGCCCGAGGACATGGCCCACTTCAAGGCCACCACCCTCGGCCATCCGGTGGTGATGGGCCGCAAGACCTGGGACTCGCTCCCGGCGCGGTTCCGTCCACTGGCCGGGCGGCGCAACATCGTGGTGACGCGCGATCCCGAGTGGTCCGCCGAGGGCGCGGAGCGCGCGGGGTCCATCGACGCGGCCCTGGAGCTGGCGGCGGCGCAGCCCGACGCGACAGCCCCCGCCACCGCGTGCTGGGTGATCGGTGGCGGAGAGGTCTACCGCGGTGCGCTGGCCCGCGCCGGCATGCTCTCGGTGACCGAGGTCGACACCAAGGTGGTCGGCGATACGCACGCCCCGGAGCTGGAACCGGCGTGGGCCGTCGCCGAGGACGGCGGCTGGCAGTCCTCGGTCACCGGCCTGCGCTACCGCATCCGCACCTACACCCGGTAGGCGAAGGCCCCGCCCACCTGGGGGGATGGCGGTGCAAGGCCTGTCGGAGGCTGACCGTAGAGTGTGCCGCCCATGTGACGCTCACATGGGCGACATCGCTCCGGGGGGAACGAAGTGCTCAACTCCGCGCGTTCGCGCGCACGGTTCAGATCCGCGAGAACCCTGCTGGTCCCCGCTCTGCTGGCGGCGCTGCTGACGCCGCTCGTCCCGGCCGCGAACGCGTTCGCCGCGACGCCGCCGGCCACCGCACCCGCGAAGGCCGACCCGGTGCGCCCACCGGCGGGCACGGTCCGCACGGCCGAACCCGCGGCGCCGGTTCCGGTCTCCGCGGGTTCGGCCGGGGAGGACTGCACACCGCTCGCGCTCGCGCCGCTCGGTGACCCCGGCAGCGCCGTCGGCAGCGCCACGATCGGGGCCCAGGCCACCGCCTGCTTCACGGTTGTCGTGAGGAAGCCGGGCATGCACCGGCTCCTGGTGTCCCACCAGTCCGCCTACGGTTCGCTGAGCTCCGGCGAGAGCCGGGTCGATTGCGGGGAACCGTTGACCCCTTCCTGGTGCGAGCTCGCGGCCGGTACGTACACCCTCTCGGTCTACAACAGGCACTGGGAGCCCATCACCAACCGTGTCGTCCTCGTCCCGTTGATGACCGCTCCCGAATGTCCGGCCGTTGCCGGCACCCGCTACGACTCCGCCCCGACCACAGGGACCACCACGGACAGTCTGGGAATCGGCTGCCACGCCTTCACCGCCGCTCCCGGCGAGCGGATCACGGCGGACTTCCGGCTGACCGAGCGCGGAGGAGGCTTCGTGCACTGGATCACGGACGGCACCGGCAAGCGCATCTGTAAGGACAGCACCGAGTGTGTGCTGCCCGCCGGGACGGGCGGCTACCGCGTCCTCACCGAGGTCGCCTCCCCCGGCGCCTACAGCCTGAAGGTCCGGCGTCTGTCGAACCCCGAGGGCTGCGTTCCGGTCGCCGCGACGGCGTACAGCTCCCCGCCCGCGCAGGGCGCCCCCCTGACCGGGTGCAGGACCTTCACCCCGGCCGTGACCGGACGCTACGACGCCGATGCCATCGATGCGCAGGGCGGGGCCTCCCCCATCAGCGTGCGTGCGGCGAGCGGATCCCCCGTCTGCGAGGCCGGGCGTGACTGCCGACTCACCGCCGGTACCCCGTACATCCTGCTCACGGAGCACGCCGTGCGGATCCTGTCCCGCACGGCCACGGCGGGCTGTGAGAACGGGGTCGCGCTCGCGCGCGACCACAAGGGCACGTTCGGCGTCCCCGGTGAGGTCGACTGCCTGAACCTGCCGGTGCCCCAAGGGGCCCGCATCGCCGTCCTGTCCGACGGTGCCGCGTCCATCACCGTCGTCGACTCCAAGGGGGCCGCCTTCTGTGAGCGCGAGAACGCTCTGAAGGACGGCTCCTGCGCCCTGGGCGGCACCGCTCCGTACCGCGCCCTCGTCTCCAAGCTCGACCCGAACGCGGAGGGCGACGTCTACCGTCTCGTCGTTCACCGCACGGACGCCCCGAGCGCCTGCCGCTCCTTCCTGCCCGGCGACTTCTCGGGGAAGCCGGTCCGGATGAGCGTGAAGACCAGCACGGAGGTCTTCGCCGACTGCCTGTCCATTGCGGCCGGCGACCACTCCACGGAAGAGCTGCTCCAGATCCAGCGGGTCTCGGGTGAATCGGTGCTGATGGTCAGTGTCCTCGACGCGAAGGGCAAGCAGGTCTGCTCCTTGGGTACGGCCTCCAGCTCCTTCTACACCTGCCCCCTGACGGCCAAGCTCGCGCACACCGTCCTCGTGCGGGGCCGGAACGTGCCCGCCGAGTTCGCCCTGACCCGCCTCGACGTCACCTCCACCGCGCGCGGCTGCGTCCCGACCCCGGCCACCGCAGTCGGCGGCCCGTCCACCGGCGGCGTACCGGCCAAGCCCGGCACGTTCTTGTGCCACCAGGTGACCACGGCCTCCGCCGCGGACACCCTGCACCTGAACGCCCGTGACGCTCAGGGTTCCACCCGGCTCCTGGGGTACAAGGCGAACGGGGAAGGCGTCTGCGACTACTTCGCCGCGGGCTGCGCCATCACCGGCTCCACCCGCTACCAGGTCCTTGTCCAGGTCCCGGAGGGCAAGACCGCCGCGCCCGCCTACCGGCTGGACGCCCTGCGCATCGGCACGGCGGCCGGCCCCGCCCCCGAATGCGTCAAGGTCCCGGACCTCAGCAACGGGTTCGGCCCGCTGACCGGCACCCTGAGCGAGCAGAAGACGGCGATCTGCGCCGTGCTCCCGACCGTGACGGGCGACAGGTTCAAGCTGAAGTTCACGCCCGCCGGGACCTTCGAGCAGTCGCCGACACCCTGGATGTACGACCAGGCCGGCCTGAAGAACGGCTGTTGGGGGTCGTACTCCAGCGAGGGCCAGACCTACGACTGCTCCCTCCCGAACGCCTCCCCGACGGCCGCCCGGCCGAGCACGCTCGTGATCGGCCTGCCGGAGAAGCCCGCGAAGGCCTCCACCGTGGTACGGGCCGGCGCAACGTGCTCCATCTCCCCCTGCGGTCAGGAGGACCTGACCATCAGCACGGTGGGGCCGTCCACGGTAGGCCGGGGCAAGGTCACCATGACCGTCACGGGCACCGGTCTGAACGAGGACGTTGCGGTCGAGGTGACCAAAGGCAGCTTCGGGGTCCAGTCGACGACCGTCTCCGTCGCTGCCGACCGGCGCAGCATGAGGGTCGCCCTGGACCTCACGAAGGCCCCGCTCGGCTCGCTGTCCGTGAGGGTGAGCGCGCGTGGCGACGAGTGGGTCAAGGGCACCGTCACCGTCGTCGCACCGATCCGTTCCACCACCGCCCCCAGCGTCAAGGGCACCGCGGTCGTCGGCGGCAAGGTCACGGCCACGACCGGATCCTGGTCACCGGCCGCCGACTCCCACACCTACCAGTGGCAGGCCGACGGGAAGACCATCTCCGGGGCCACGGCCGCGTCGTACACCCCGCCCTCCGCGCTCCAGGGCAAGCAGCTCACCGTGGTCGTGACCGCCCGCAAGGCCGGCCACCCCACCGTGAAGGCCACCAGCGCCTCCGTCCTCGTCAAGGGAGCCGCACCCAAGGCGACGAAGGCCCCGTCCATCACGGGAACGGCCAAGGTCGGGAGCGTGCTGACCGCGAACCGCGGCACGTGGACTCCCGCGCCGACCTCGTACACCTACCAGTGGTACGCGGACGGCAAGGCGATCACCGGGGCGACCCGGACCACCCTCACGCTCACCGCCGCGCAGCGCGGCAAGCGGATCACCGTGAAGGTGACGGCCCGCCGGACCGGTCACCTGAACGGCACCGCGACCAGCGGTACGAGGGGGCCGGTCTTCGGCTGACCCACCCGTTCGACGCGACAGCCCCCCGGGGCGGCCACACGGCCGACCCGGGGGCTGTTCGCGTCGAGGAGGCGCCACCGAAGAACTCCCGGCCCTCAGTCCCCCGGCGGGCGCATCCGGAAGTTGTACGCGGCCGGCAGCGGGCGGTCGGTGAGGGTGGCCCAGACTTCCGCGAGGGTTTCCTCGCCCTCCCGGAGGTCCGGCAGTTCGAAGCCCTCCTCGAAGACCCGCCGGGCCGCGCCCACATGGCCCTCCGCCGCGAGCAGCCGGGCCGCCGACAGCCTGAAGCGGCCCTCCTCGCGCAGGGCGGGGCGCAGCCGGTCCCACACCGAACGGGCCTCCGCCAGCAGCCCCGCCGCCAGCAGGGACGCCAGCGCCTCCCGGCCCAGCGCCGATTCCGCGGCGAGCCAGCCCGTGCCGCCCCGGCTCTCCTCGGTCAGGTCCCCGAAGGCCTCGGCGTACCAGCGGGCCGCCCGGGCCGGGTCGCCGGCCAGGTCGTCGGCGACCGCCAGGCACCTCAGCAGCGGCCACCGCGAGGGGGCCAGCGCCAGCCCTCGCTCCCAGCTCCGTACTGCCTGGGCGATGTCCCCGGCGTGCCACTGGGCGACCCCGAGGTGGTACTCCGTCAGCGGGTCCGCCGGGGCCGTCTCCAGCATGTCCCGCCAATGCGGGGCGACGAGGCTCGGGCCGGGCGGGGCCACCCGGCGCGGGGCGGGGAAGACCCCGGTGCGCCACAGCTCCAGCCAGGGGGCCTGGTCCTCTTCGAGGGTGTCCTCCGCGAAGGGGGTGCCGGGCAGTTTGTGGCCCCCGCACAGCACTTCCAGCGCGCCCCAGCCGGAGCCGGCCGCGAGCCGCTCCCCCGGTTCGGTGTCGGCGCACCCGCGCCACGCCTCGTAGGCCGCGTCCACGGCGGGCCCGGGCAGCGCGGACTCCAGCGCCGTCCCGGCCGCGGCGCGGGCCGCCGCCCAGTCGTCCCCGTGCACGGCCACCGGGTCCGCGGACAGGGCCCCGTAGGCCTCCAGCCAGCTGAACTCCGCGCCCGCCTCCAGCCGTACGTGTTCCAGCTGGGTCCGGGCGAGCCCGGCCTGGATCTCCGCGTACCCGGCCGTGCCGGGCTCGGTCAGCCACTCCTGCCAGCGCCGGCCGCCCTCGCCCGCACCCCAGACGAAGAGCTTGCGGCCGCGCAGCCGGGCCGTGGAGGTCTGGACGAGTCCGCGCCCGTCGGCATCGAGGGAGGCGATCCAGGGCCGGGTCCCGGCTTCGACCTCGTAGAAGAAGTCGGCGGGGTACGTGCTCCGCAGCGGGTACGTGCGGTCCGTGCCCTCCCATCCGGGTACGGGGATGCGCCGCAGGGAGCGCTCGTACCCGAAGTGCCAGGCCTCGTCGGCCGGGGCCAGGACGCGGGTTCCGGCCTCCTCGGGCACGGCGATGTTGGACCACCAGTAGACGGGTGCGGGCCGCTCGTGCGGATTGCGCACGCGGACCCCGACGTAGAGGAACTCCGAGTCCTCGGGCAGCCACAGGTCCACCTGGAAGGGCAGGTCGCGCAGCCGCTCCCACTCCCAGAGCCGCACCATCACTCCCCCGTCCGGCGCCGGGACGAGCGCGGCGTGCAAGGGGGCGCAGGACAGGGTGGTGTGGCCGGTGGCGCCGAGGTTCCACTCGATGCCGCCGGAGAACCAGGCGCCGTTCAGCGCGAAGTTGGCGGGCTGGAACACCGGGTTGCGGTAGAGCAGTTCGCGTCCGGTGGGGAGGTGGACGAGCGAATGGATCCGGCCGCCGAGGCCGGGCAGCACGGTGACGCGCAGGTGTGCGTTCTCGATGACGATCGTCTCGAAGTCCTGCTCGGTGCGCCGGCGTTGGTATCCGTCGCGGATCCGGACGGGGAGCAGGGAGCGCAGCGGCTCGTACCCGATCTGGCGTGCCATGTCGCGCGGCAGGCCCTCGCGCGAGCGCTCGTCGAGCGTGTGCACCCCGCCGGACTCGCGGAGGGCGGGCAGCGGATTCTCGGGGCCCAACGGGGCTGCGGGAAGGGTCAGTACGGAGCGGCGGACGGTGGTGGCCATGAGGGAAATGGAACACGCCACGGGCGCCGGTGCACAGGGATTCGGCGGATCACCACCGGTCAGGATTACGCAAAACCTTTCGCCGTACGGGGCGGCGGCCGATCATGGAGGCCATGAGCGAAGTGAGCAGAAGAGGTCAGTTCTTCACGGGGGACGAGTCCGGGAGCCGGTTCACCGGACCGGCGACCGGCGACGAGCGGCTGATGCTCGTCGGCATGCTGGGTGCCCAGCGCGCGACGCTGCGGCTCAAGTGTGCCGGTTTGGACGCAGAGTTGGCGGCCCGGTCGGTGGAGCCGTCCACGCTCTCGCTGCTGGGTCTGGTCCGCCACCTCGCGGACGTGGAGCGCCGCTGGTTCCGGCAGGTGCTGGCCGGGCTGGAGGCGCCGGCCCTGTTCTCCTCCCCGGCCGATCCAGACGGGGACTTCGACGGTGCGGTGTCCGCGCCCGGAGCGGCCGAGCGGGCCTGGGAGGCGTGGCGCGCGGAGGTGGAGTTCGCGGAGGGGTTCACGGAGCGGGCGCCCGACCTGGAGGTCTCCGGGAAGGACGGCTGGCGGGGCGAGGTCTCGCTGCGCTGGGTGCTGATCCACATGATCGAGGAGTACGCACGGCACAACGGCCACGCGGACCTGCTGCGCGAGCGCATCGACGGCGCGATCGGGGTCTGAGCGCGGCGGACCGGCGGCCGGGGCGGGTCGGGGCGGGACCGGGTCGGGACGGCCGGGCCCGCCCGGTCCCCTCCGAGGGGCGCGCCCTACGCGAACGCGCCCGCCACCAGGTCCGCGAGGAGGGCTCCGGCGCGCCCGTCCGGGTCCAGGTCCGGGTCGTAGATGGTGACGTTGAGTCCGACGCACCGCGGGGAGCTGATCAACACGCCGAGCAGTTCGGCGAGTTCGTCGGGAATCAGACCGCCGGGGTCCGGGCTGTCGACCGCCGGCATCACGGACGGGTCCAGTACGTCGGCGTCCAGGTGGACCCAGAACCCGGCGGTCGCCGGGGGCTGCAGCCCGGTCAGCGCGGTACGGGCCACCGGCCCGGCGCCGCGGTCGCGGATCGCCCCGACCGTGGCGGCGAAGATCCCCGCGGCGCGCAGCTCGGGGAGGTCCGGGTCCCCGTCGCGCAGCCCGAAGAGCCGTACGTCCTCGTCGCGCACGTACGGCCCGAGCCCCTCCAGGTCCGCGAGGTCCGCCTGGCCGCGGCCGGTGGCGAGCGCCATTTCCTCGCCGCCGGCCGCGCCGACGGGCCCGTTGACGGCCTCGTTGCCGGGGTGGCGGAAGTCGGCGGAGCCGTCGATCGCGGCGATGCCGTACCGCCCGAGGCGCCGCATGGCGAGGGAGGCGCCGAGCTGGATGGAGCAGTCGCCGCCGAGGACGACGGGGAACTCCCCGGAGCGCAGGTGGTCCTCGATCCGGTCGGCGAGGGCGACCGTGTACGCGGCGAGGGCCCCGGCGTGGAACACCCCGTCGCCCTCCTTCCAGTCGCCCAGGTCGTAGCGCGGCGGGACGACCACCCCGCCCTCGCGCGCGCCGAGGCGGGCCAGCAGGCCCTGTTCGCGCAGGGCCCCGGCGAGTTTGTACACGCCGGGGACGGCGCCCGGGGCCGGGGGTCGGAGCCCTAGATTGGACGGTGCGTCGAGGAGCACGAGGGTTCGCATGGACTCATCCTGTGCGATGCGGGGCCCCGGGAGGAGGGATTTCGGCCGTCATCGGCCGGGTTCGCGGTCCGGCCGGGCGCCACCGTGATCACACCGGTACCGCGAGATCATTTCGCTCACACACGGCACCCGTGAACCACTCGTAGCCTGTGGCGGTGCTGAACTACGACGAACTGACTCCGGCAGAGCGCGCGTTGTGGGACGCCTTCCCCGAAGGGCAGTGGGTGGACCTGCGCACCCGGACGCCCGAGGAGGACGATCCCGCCCGGGGAGAACGCTGGGGGCCCGAGCGCACGGTCCGGGCCTAGGTGTATTGCCCTGTGAGGTTGGGGACGCGGCTGGCGGGTGGTTTGCCTGCGAGTGCGGTGTGTCCGCGGTGGTGATTGTAGGTGTGCAGCCACTGGGGGAAGGCGTTGCGTCGTTCTTGTTCTGACTGGTAGGGGCGGGCGTAGGCCCATTCCTCCAGGAGGGTGCGGTTGAGGCGTTCGACCTTGCCGTTGGTTTGTGGCCGGTAGGGCCGGGTTCGTTTGTGGGTGATCCCGGCCGCTGTCAGCAGGTCGCGCCAGGCGTGGGACTTGTAGCAGGAGCCGTTGTCGGTCAGGACTCGTTCGACGGTGATCCCGGCGCTGGTGAAGTAGGCCTGGGCCCGGGTCCAGAAGGCGGTGGCGGTCTCTTTCTTCTCGTCGGTGTGGATCTCGCTGTAGGCGAGGCGGGAGTGGTCGTCGACGGCGGTGTGGATGTAGCTGTAGCCCAGGCGGGGTCGTTTCTTGCGGCCGGCTTGGCGGCCGAGGGCCTTGTGTCCGCCGCCGTCGGGGATGTTCCCGAGCTTCTTGATGTCCACGTGGACGAGTTCGCCGGGCTTGTCGCGTTCGTAGCGGCGTATGACACGGCCGGTCGCCCGGTCCAGATGGCTCAGGCGGGCCAGTCCGAAGCGGGTCAGGACGCGGTGCACGGTCGAGGGCACCAGGCGCAGGAGGTGGGCGATGCGGGCCGGTCCCCAGCGGCGGGTCAGGCGGACTTTGATGATCCGGCGCTCCGTGCGGGTCGGGGTCCGGCGAGGGCTGCGGTGCGGGCGGGACGAGTGGTCGCTCATACCGGCCTCACCCAGGTCCCGGTAGCGGTCGGCCCAGCGTTGGGCCGTGGTCGGGGAAACCTGGAAGCGTTCGGCGGCCCGGCGAAGCGGCCAGCCGTCCTCGACCACGCAGCGGGCCAGGCGCAGCCGTCCGGTCTCGGTCAGGGGTGCATTACGGTGGGGCATGAGGGCCTTCTGTCGTTCGGTGGAGATGTCGCAATCCACACCGAACCCGGAAGGCCCTCACCCATTCAAGACGCCTCAGCCGAGACCTGCGTCACGCGTCCACAACCTACCGGGGCAATACACCTAGGCCGTCTCTTTCGGATCAGCTCGCCGCCTGTTACCTCCAGGTCTGCAGCCTGGTGTTCAGTGCCCGTTCGCCGGTCCGGACGAAGGCCGGGGAAGGCGCCCCGTTCAATCCGTTCGTCTACACCGTCGACCTGCTCTTCCCCATCGGCGACTTCGGCCGGCGCAGCGCCTGGCACTGGACGGGGGCGACACAGTGGCTGGCGTACCTGCTGATCGCCATCGGCTGGCTCCTCACCACGACCGTGGTCGCGGGCATCTCCCGCACGCTGAACAGGAACTGACACGGCCGCACGGGGTGCGCGGTGCGGGCGCGGGGTGCGGGGTGCGGGGTGCGGGGTGCGGGAGATATCGCATCGCCCTCCGACCGGGGTCTGTGGCAGGATCCCGAGGTGATCATCACCCCGAACACCGAAGAACTCCTCCTCGCGGCCGCGTACAACAACGCCGCGTGGTGCGCCGCGGTCTGCCGCGACGGCGGCTTCACCGCCCAGGCCTGGAGCAGCCCGCGCCCGACGCCGCTCTACTACCCGGACGCCGTGACCCTCACCCGGGACACCGACACGGCCGCCCTGCTCGCCGGGATCGACACCGATGCGCCGCACGCCTCGGTCAAGGACAGCTTCGCCGCGCTCGACCTGGCCCCGGCCGGCTTCGAGGTGCTCTTCGGCGCCGAGTGGATCCACCGCCCGGCGGGCGCTCCCGGCGCCGCCCCGGCCCTGGAGTGGAGCCGGATCGCCGGCCCCGATGAGCTGGTGGCCTGGGAGACGGCCTGGGACGGCGAGGAGAGCACCGGCCTGTTCCACCCGGGGCTGCTCGCGCGGGGCACGGAGGAGGCCGGGGACGCGGAGACGGCCGGGGATTCGGGGGAGGCCGGGGACTCCGAGGAGGCCGGCGAGATCGCCTTCCTCGCGGGGCGGGACGCCCAGGGGCGGATCCTCGCCGGGGCCGCCGTCAACCGCACCGGCGCGGTCGTCGGCGTCTCCAACGTGTTCAGCGCCGACGGAACCCCGGACGACGAGGCCTGGACCGGCGCGCTGACCCTGACCGCCTCGCTCTGGCCCGGCCTCCCGGTCGTCGGCTACGAGTCGGGCGACGACCTCGACACGGCGCTGCGCCACGGCTTCACTGCCATCGGCCCGCTGCGCGTCTGGGTCCACCCGGGCTGATCGCGGCCCCCGGGCCCCGCGGCTCCCGCTACTTGCGGCGCCGGGCGAAGTAGGCCCCGCACAGCCCGCCCAGCACCGCCGCGATCAGCAGGGCGACGTACAGCGGCATCGTCACCTGCGGGATCAGCAGGCGGATCTTGGTGGGGCGGGTGTTCTCGAAGATGAACACCAGGGTGAGCACCGCGAGCGCTGCGATGCCCGCGCGGCCCGGGGCGATCTGCCCACGACCCTTGCCGCGGCTCTTGGACGTGTGGGAGCTCATGGTCCCATCGTCCGGCCGCGGCGGCCCGGGAGCTCAGTCGGACAGGGCCAACCGGGGGATGTCCCCCCGCTCGAACCCGAACACCTGCGCGTACAGCGACAGCTCCGCCTCCAGCGCCCGGACGATCGTGTCCGCGCGCCGGAAGCCGTGCCCCTCGCCCTCGAAGGCGACGTACGCGTGCGGTACCGACCGCCCCCGCATCGCGGCCAGCAGCCGCTCCGCCTGCGCCGGCGGGCAGACCGGGTCGTCCAGGCCCTGGAGCAGGACGAACGGCGCGGTGATCCGGTCGGCGCGGGACACCGGGGAGCGCTCGCGGCTGAGCAGGGCCAGGGTCTGCGGGGGGCCGGCGAGGCCGTCGACGTAACGGGACTCCAGGTCGTGGGTCTCGGCCGCGAAGCCCGTCAGGTCCAGTACCGGGTAGATGATCGCCGCGCACGCGTACAGGTCGGTGGACGCCAGCGAGGCCGCCGCCGTCCAGCCTCCCGCGCTGCCGCCCCGGATCGCGAGCCGGTCCGGGTCGGCGGTGCCCTCGGCGGCCAGGGCCCGCGCCACCGCGGCACAGTCCTCCACGTCGACGACGCCCCACTGTTCGCGCAGCCGTTCCCGGTAGGCGCGCCCGTAGCCCGTGGAGCCGCCGTAGTTGACCTCGACGACGCCGATGCCGCGGGAGGTGAAGTAGGCGATGTGCAGGTCGAGTACGGGCGGCACGTGGTCGGTGGGGCCGCCGTGCGCCCACACCACGTACGGGGGCAGCTCGTCGGCCCTGGCGCGCAGTACGGGGTGGTGCGGCGGGTAGACGTGGGCGTGGATCTCCCGGCCGCCCCGGCCGTAGAAGGTCCTGCTCTGCGGCTCCGGGTAGTACGCGGGGTCCGCCCGGTCGGCGGTCCCCGGCCCGCCCGTCCCCCCGGTCTCCTCCGCCTCCGGGCCGCCCCGGCCGCCCACCACCCGGGCGTGCCCGGTGGCCGTGTCCAGCTCCACCACCTCGTACGCGCTGCGCGGGCTGGCCGCGACCCCGTAGACCCGGCTGCCGCTGACGGCGAGGGTGGGCTGCCAGGCCGTCCACGGTCCGGCCGCGTCGACCAGGTCCCCGCTCTCCGGGTCGAGCACGCCGAGCACCGAGGAGCCCCGGCCGTGCAGGACGGCCACCAGCCCGTCGGGGAGCGCCGCGATCCAGCGCAGCCCGGGCTTCCACAGCGGCCCGCCGAACTCCTCTTCCCGGGGGCACAGGTTGACCGCCTCGCCCGTGTCCCGGTCCACCCGGTACGGGTTCCACCAGCCGCCGCGGTCGCTCACCGCGAGGAGGCTTCCGCCGGTGGTCCATTCGACCTGCGCGACGGCCTCCTCGGGTCCGCCGAGCACGGTACGGGCCTGCGCGAGCCGGCCGTCCGGGGTGACCTCGGCGAGCCGGAGCTCGGTGCCGTCCCAGGGCATCCGGGGGTGGTCCCACACCAGCCAGGCCGCCTGCCGCCCGTCCGGGGAGAGCCGGGGCCCGGAGCTGAACCGGTACCGGTCGTCGGTCAACTCCCGCACCCGGGACCGGTCTTCAGCTGCCGACCCGTCCAGCGGTACGGCGGCCAGTACGCGGCGCACATCGGTCGGCCCGGCTCCGGTGAACTCCTCCAGCACGCACCAGACTTCACCTTCGCGCAGCACCGGATCGGCCCAGCGCAGCCCGCCGCCGACCGCCGAGACGGGGGTCAGTGCCCGCGGGGCCGGACTGCCCGGCGCGTCCGGCTCGTACGCGTACAGCCGCTGGTCGGCGAAGTGGACGAAGACCACCAGCGGTCCACCCAGGGGCCGTTCGGCGCCCGCCCAGGGCAGGCCGCCGTACTCGGTGACCCGGCTGCGCACGTTCCACGGCGCGGGCAGCGCGCAGACCGCGGGCCCGCCGTCCGCGGGCCGGCGAACCAGGGCGCGGCGTCCGCCTTCGGTAGGCCGGGGCACCGTCCACCACACCTCGGCGCCGATCGCGCCGACGTACTCCGGCCTCCCGTCGAGGGAGGCCGCGAGGGCGGCGCCGATGGGCGAGGGCCAACTGCCGTAGGGGGCGGTGCCGTCGCCGCGCGCGGTTCTCACAGGGCGCGCAGGGCTCGGTCGAGGACGCGGACCCCGAAGTGCAGGGCGTCGACGGGCACCCGCTCGTCCACGCCGTGGAAGAGGGACCAGTAGTCGAAGCCGGGCGGCAGCTTGAGCGGGGAGAAGCCGTAGCCGGTGATGCCGAGCCGGGAGAACTGCTTGGCGTCGGTGCCGCCCGCCATGCAGAAGGGCACCACGTGCCCCTCGGGGTCGAAGGCCTCGACGGACTCGCGCAGGATCCCGTACGTCCGCCCGTCCACGGGGGCTTCGAGGGCCACCTCCCGGTGGTGGAACTCCCAGCGCACGTCGGGCCCGGTGAGCTCGTCGAGGGTGGCGGTGAACTCGGCCTCGCCGCCGGGCAGCATCCGGCCGTCCACGTACGCGGTGGCGGTGCCCGGGATGACGTTGAGCTTGTAACCGGCGCTGAGCATGGTCGGGTTGGCGCTGTTGCGGACGGTGGCCTCGACGAGGGCGCCGGCCGGGCCGAGCTTGTTGAGGATCTGGTCGAGCTGGAATCCGGGGGCGCGCGGGTCGACCGACATGCCCTGCAGGGCGGCGAGTTCGGTGATGCAGGCGGTGACGGTGTCGGTGAGGCGGACCGGCCAGTCGTACTCGCCGATGCGGGCGACGGCGGCGGCGAGCCGGCTGACCGCGTTGGCCCGGTTGGGCTTGGAGCCGTGTCCGGCGGTGCCGGTCGCGGTGAGCTTCAGCCAGGCGGTGCCGCGCTCCCCGGCGGCGATCGGGTAGAGGGCCTGCCCGGGGGCGGCGTGCACGGTGAAGGCACCGGATTCGCTGATGCCCTCGGTACAGCCTTCGAAGAGCCCGGGGTGGTGGTCGGCGAGGAAGCCCGAGCCGTCGATCGCGCTGTCCTCCTCGTCGGCGGTGTAGGCGATCACGATGTCCCGCCGCGGCTTCACTCCGGCCCGCGCCCAGGCCCGTACGACGGCGAGCACCATCGCGTCCATGTTCTTCATGTCGACGGCGCCGCGGCCCCACACCACCCCGTCCCGGACCTCGCCGGAGAAGGGGTCCACGCTCCAGTCGGCGGCCTCGGCCGGCACCACGTCGAGGTGGCCGTGGACCAGGAGGGCGGGGGCGGTGGGGTCGGTGCCTGCGATCCGGGCCACCACGTTGGTGCGGCCGGGGGCGCGCTCCAGCAGCGCGGGCTCGAGCCCGATGTCCGCCAGCCGCTCGGCTACGTACTCGGCGGCCGGGCGCTCCCGGCAGTCGCCGCCGCCGCGGTTGGTGGTGTCGATGCGGATCAGGCCGGAGGTGAACTCGACGGCCTCGTCGAGCGCCACCCCGTCAACGGGGGTGCCGGGAGTGACGGGGGTGCCGGAAGTGACGGGCGCGGCAGGGGCGGCGGGGCCGCTCCCGGGTCCACCCGGACCGGACATGTCAGCCATATTGCTCCTCCACCGCTGCCGAGACGATCGTGGTGACCGCCTTGAAGGTACGGATCCCCTCGTACATCGTCCCGCTCGTGTACCCGACCCTACGCTCACCCGATCGCTCGACTCCGGGCACCACGGTGGCGGCCATCGCCAGGTGCTCGGCGTCGAACTCCACCTCCACCGCGAACGGCCCGCCCCGCACCGGTTCGTACCGGACGGCGAGGGCGGTGGCCTCCTTGGCGGCGGCCCGGATGTCGGCGGCCGTGCGGGCCGGGGTGCGGCAGACGGCGGCGTAGCGCGAGACGTGGTCCTTGACGGCGACGGTCACCGCCTCCGGGGCGTAGCCGGCGGCGTCGACGCAGGTCAGGTCGTCTCCGGTGACGAGGACGACCGGGACCCCGTATTCGGCGACCACGTGCGCGTTGAGCAGGCCCTCGCTGGCTCGGGTCCCGTTGATCCAGACCCCGGTGATGGAGTTGGCGAGGTAGGTGTGGGCGAGCACGCCCTCGGCGCCGGCGCCCGTGTGGTAGCCGACGAAGGCGATGCCGTCGACGTCCCCGTACTGGACGCCCTCGACCATGGAGAGGGATTTGTGGCGGCCGGTCAGCATCTCGACGCGGGCGTCGAGCCGCTCCAGCAGCAGGTTGCGCATGGTCCAGTGGGCCTCGTTGACGAGGACCTGGTCGGCGCCCGCGTCGTAGAAACCGAGGACGGCGGCGTTCACGTCGGAGGTGAACATGGTCCGGCAGCGTTCCCACTGCGGGGTCCCCGGCAGCACGTCGGCGGGCCAGGTGACGCCGGTGGCGCCTTCCATGTCGGCGGAGATGAGGATCTTCATCGGGCCCCCGGGCGGTCGGTAGCGCTCAGGGCCCCACCCTAGCCCGCCGGCCCCGCCGGGCCTCGCGGCCACGCCCGGGCCGCGTCGGGTTGGGTCGGGGCGGGGGCGCGCAGGGTCGCGGGCAGGCTCATTTCACCCGATCCGGTGAGGCCCGATCCCCGGCCTCACCGGCAACTCACGGGCAACCCACCGGCAACGGCCGTGCTCAGCCCTTGACTTCGGCGGCCAGGTTGGCGAGGAGGGTGTCGTAGATGCGGGCCAGGCCCTTGGGGGCGAAGGTGCGCTCGAAGAAGCCGCCGATGCCGCCGGCGCCCTTCCACACGGTGGTGACGACGGCCTTGGACTTGCCCTCGCCCGCCGGGGTGACGGTCCAGGTGGTGACCATGGTGGAGTTGCGGTCCTTCTCCACGAGCTGGCCGTCGGTGGGCTCGGTGACCTCCAGCAGGCAGTCACGGACCCGCTTGCTCGTGGCCTGGAGCTTCCAGTGGACGAGGGTGCCCTCCCCGTCGCCGCCCTCGCGCACCTCGTACTCGCTGAAGTGCTCGGGCAGCACCTTGCCCCGGGTCCCGGTGTAGTCGGCCAGCGCGTCGAACACGGTCTCCGCGTCCGCCCCGATGATGCGTTCCGTGGTGGCCTCGACCTGCGCCATGGCTTTCCTCCAGCAGTTGTGTTCGCTCGTCACCGCGAAGCCAACCACCTCCGGGGCGGGCACCCAAATCCGGGGTCGGACGGGACGGCGGACGTACACGAGCAGGGTGTCGTCCGGCAGCCCGGCGAGACAGGCCGCCGCGCCGCCTTGACCCCCCAGAGGGGGCGGGGTGCGGGTGCAGCTCTCAGGATCGCCGCAGGCGCCGTGCAGGGGCGTAGCCCTGCTCGCACCACCAGCCGTCAAGGGTCAGGACGTTCTCGCCCGGAGAGGCCCAGGCGGACCCCGTACGAGACGAACCACTCCCGCTCCCGGTACGGGCCGAAGGCTTGGAAGGGGGCCTCGATGCCGCGCAGGCCTCGCCGGCCGCTTCTCCGAGCCGGTCCCGGGCCTCGCCCGGAAGGCACACCGTGTGTCCGCATCCCGCCATGGGGCGCAGCTTCGCACCCCGCACCACGCCGACCAGCGAATATCGGGGTCCGCACGATCATGGGAACGTTTGTTCTATTCTCGGTGCCAGCTACTGAGGGAGGCGCACCATGCGCTGGGACAACCTGACCGAGGGCCCCACGGGCCCGGCCGCGCTCTTCGGCGCCGACTCCGTCGTCACCCGCACCTTCGACACCCCCGAATTCCGCGGGATCACCTTCCACGAGGTCCGGGCCCGGTCGATCGTCAACCGGGTCCCCGGCGCCTCCCGCATGCCGTTCGAGTGGACCGTGAACCCGTACCGGGGGTGCAGTCACGCCTGCGTGTACTGCTTCGCGCGCAAGACGCACGGCTATCTCGACCTCGACACCGGGATCGGCTTCGACTCCCAGATCGTCGTCAAGACCAACGCCCCCGAGCTCGTGCGCCGCGAACTCGCCTCGCCCCGCTGGACCGGCGCGCACATCGCGATGGGCACCAACGTCGACTGCTATCAGCGCGCGGAGGGCCGGTACCGGCTCATGCCCGGGATCATCGAGGCCCTGCGGGAGCGCGCCAACCCCTTCTCCATCCTCACCAAGGGCACGCTGATCCTGCGCGACCTCCCGCTCATCCAGAAGGCCGCGGCCGTCACCGACGTCGGGATCTGCGTCTCCGTCGGCTTCACCGACACCGCCCTGTGGCGCACGGTCGAACCCGGCACCCCCTCCCCCGCCGCCCGGCTGCAGGCCGTCCGCACCCTCACCGACGCCGGCATCGAGTGCGGGGTGCTGATGGCCCCGGTGATCCCCTTCCTCGGGGACTCCCCGGAGCAGCTGCGGGCCACCGTCCGGGCCGTCGCCGAGTCGGGCGCGACCTCCGTGACGCCCCTGGTACTCCATCTGCGCCCCGGGGCACGGGAGTGGTTCACGGCCTGGCTGGGCGAGCACCACCCCCACCTGGTCGAGCGGTACGAGCGGATGTACGCGGGCGGCTCGTACGCGCCCACCTGGTACCAGCGGATGATCACCCGCCAAGTCCACGAGCTCGCAGCCGAATTCGGCATCGGCCCCGGCGGCCCTGGACCGGACCGCCGGATCGTCGTACCGGAGCGGCAGGACGGGCCCGCGCCCGCACCAGGGGCGACCCAGCTCAGCCTGCTCTGAGCACCCGTACGACCGTACGACCGACTGAAGGGTCATCACATCGGGCCAATCGGGGCCCCAATCCCCCCTTCCGCGCGCAGGTTCCGGGACGATTCCGCCCAGAACCCTCGGCTGGGAGGCCCCATGCTGCACCCGATGCTGCACTCGACGAAGAACAAGCCCGGTCCCGCTCTGCGGCGCGCCGCCGTCCTGCTGGCGGTGTCCACCCTCGCCGCCGCCCTGGCGAGTCCGGTCACGGCCGCGGCCCCGGCAGCGGCAGCGCCCGCTCCGGCCGCCGAAGCCCTGAAGTGGTCCGGCTGCGCGACCTCCCGCTACCCGACGCTCCAGTGCGCCTCCCTCAAGGTCCCCCTCGACCACGACAGCCCGGCCGGCCGGCAGATCTCCCTCGCCCTGACCCGGGTCCCCCACACGGCCGCCCGCACCCAGGGCCCGCTGCTGGTCAACCCCGGCGGGCCCGGCGGCAGCGGACGCACCCTGGCCGGGTTCATCGCCTCCGCGCTGCCCAAGGAGGTCGCGGGCCAGTACGACGTGATCGGCTTCGACCCCCGCGGCGTCGGCAAGAGCGAGCCCACGCTGGACTGCGGCGCGGGCCACTTCACCCCCGTACGGCCCGACTCCGTACCGCTGGACGAGGAGACCGAGCGGGCCAACCTGGAGCGGGTGAAGGCCTTCGCCGAGTCCTGCCAGACCAAGCACGCCGACGTCCTGCCGCACATCGGCACGGTGTCGGCGGCCCGTGACATCGAAGTACTGCGCACCGCCCTGCGCGCCGACAAGCTGAGCTACTTCGGCTACTCCTACGGCACCTACCTGGGCGCGGTGTACGCCAAGCTCCACCCCGACCGCGTGCACCGCCTGGTCCTGGACTCCGTCGTCGACCCGGCCGGGGTCTGGTACGAGGACAACCTCGCCCAGGACCAGGCCTTCGACTCCCGCCACAAGGCCTTCCTGGCCTGGGTGGCCCGGTACGACTCCACGTACCACCTGGGCACCGACCCGGCCGAGGTCGAGTCCCGCTGGTACGAGATGCGGACCGCGCTGCGCACCGCCCCGGCGGGCGCCAAGGTGGGCCCGGCCGAGCTGGAGGACACCTTCATGCCGGGCGGCTACTTCAACGGCTACTGGCCCCACCTCGCGACGGCCTTCGCCGCGTACGCCGTGGACGGCGACCCGAAGCCGCTGGTCTCGGCGTACGAGAAGTTCGGCGCGGTGGAGCCCTCGGCGAGCAACAGCTACAGCGTCTACACGGCCGTGCAGTGCCGGGACTCGGCGTGGCCCAGGAACTGGAACCAGTGGCGGGCCGACATGTGGCGCACGCAGGCCAAGGCGCCCTTCATGACCTGGAACAACGCCTGGTACAACGCCCCGTGCGCGTTCTGGCCGACCGAGCCGCTCCAGGCCCCGGACGTCACCAACTCGGCGCTCCCGCAGGCGCTCCTCTTCCAGGCGACCGAGGACGCGGCGACCCCGTACGAGGGTGCGGTGAGCATGCGGCGCAAGCTCGCGGGCTCGGCGCTGGTGGTCGAGGAGGGCGGCGGCAACCACGGCATCGCCCTGAGCGGCAACAAGTGCCTCGACGAGAAGCTGTCCGCGTACCTGCTGACGGGCAGGGCCGCGGACGCCGTCTGCCCCGCCCAGCCGGCCCCCACCCCGATCCCTGCGACCCGCGCGGTCCCGCCGTCGGCGGGTGGCGCGGCGCTGCACGGGCTGCTGGGCTTCCGGGGCTAGTGATCTGGTTTTGAGTTCTGTGCTCGCCCCATGAGTCGTGTTCTGTTTCAGATCTTGGGTTTTGCCTGACGGGGCCGGTTTTGGTCCGGTG
>NZ_JBHWMB010000096.1:0-25521 GCF_042730015.1 Streptomyces sp. NPDC059957
CCCCCTGCGGGGTGCCCGGCCCTTCATCGCTTGCCGGTACCGCCTACAGACCCTGCCAGGCGGGCTTGTTGGCGTAGGTGTGGCGGAAGTAGTCCGCGAGCTTCAGCTTGGACGCGGCGGCCTCGTCCACGATCACCGTGGCGTGGCGGTGCAGCTGGAGCGCGGAGGCCGGTACGAGGGCGGACAGCGGGCCCTCGACGGTCTGCGCGACGGCTTCGGCCTTGCCCTCGCCGGTGGCCAGCAGGACCAGGTGGCGGGCGTCGAGGATGGTGCCGATGCCCTGGGTGATGACGTGGTGGGGCACCTGCTCTATGTCGTTGTCGAAGAAGCGCGCGTTGTCCACGCGGGTCTGCTCCGTCAGCGTCTTGATGCGGGTGCGGGAGGCGAGGGAGGAGCAGGGCTCGTTGAAGCCGATGTGCCCGTCCGTGCCGATGCCGAGGATCTGCAGGTCCACGCCGCCGGCCTCGGCGAGGGCGCGGTCGTAGGCGTCGCAGGCGCCGACGATGTCCGCCGCCGAGCCGTCCGGACCCATGAAGGAGGCCTGGGACAGGCCCAGCGGCTCCACGACCTCGCGCAGGACGACGGCGCGGTAGGACTCCGGGTGTCCGGCCGGCAGGCCGACGTACTCGTCGAGCTGGCAGACGCGGGCCTTGGAGGCATCGACCAGTCCGGCCTTCACCTTGGCGGCGAGCGCCTCGTAGATGGGCAGCGGGGTAGAGCCGGTCGCCACGCCGAGCAGGGCGTCGGGCTTGCGGCGGACCAGGGCGGCCATGGCCTCCGCGATGAGCTCGCCGCCTGCCTTGGCGTCCGGGACGATGACAACTTCCACGCGGGGCCTGCCGATCTGGAGTGTGACGTTGTGGTATAGACCAATCTAGCAGAGGCGAGGCCCCGTTGCCCGGGTCTTCGCACACTCCATGGTGGGCCGGATCCGCCGCCCCGGCCTCCCGGGCCGGGCCCGCCGGCGAGCGGGTCGCACGCGACGCCCGGGGGCCCTGTGCCGTCCTCGGTGCCGAGCTCCGCCCCCTGGGGCGGAGGTGCGGCCTCCGGCCACCTCGGCGGCACCCACGGCCTCCCTGGCCGCCGCTGGGCCGCGTCCGGGGGGCGCCGGATTTCATAGCGCCCGCTATAGAATGACTTCATGGTGACCGGACAGCGCGGCAGGCCCCGCTCCTTCGACCGCGGCGCGGCTCTCGACAAGGCGATGTTCGCCTTCTGGGAGCGCGGCTACGAGGCGACGTCGATCTCCGACCTGACCGCCTCGCTCGGAATCAGCGCCCCGAGCCTCTACGCGGCGTTCGGTGACAAGCGCAAGCTCTTCGACGAGGTCGTGGTGGTCTACGGAGGCCGCTACGGGGACTTCGGGGCCGTGGCCCTCGCCGAGGAGCCCACCGCCCGCGCGGCGCTGGGCCGGATCCTGCGCGAGGCGGCGGAGGTCTACACCGACCCCGCCCATCCCCGGGGCTGCATGGTGATCAGCGCGGCGATCAACACCACCTCGGACGAGGTGGCACGAGCGCTGCGGATGCGGCGCGAGGCCAACCTGGTGGCGTTCGAGAGTCGGATCCGGGCCGATGTCGCCGCGGGAGAGCTGCCGGCCGGTACGGACACCCGGGCGCTGGCGCGCTACGTCGGAGCCGTGCTGCAGGGGATGTCCCAGCAGTCGCGCGACGGCGCGGGGCGGGAGGAGCTGGAGGCGGTGGCGGAGCTCGCCATGCGGGCCTGGCCGCAGTAGGGGGGCCGCAGTAGGGGGTGGCGTCACCCCTGGGCACGCATTCCTCTGGGCCACGGTGCCGAACGGGACCCTCAGCCCGCCCGGCACCGTAGCCCGGAGTACTTACGGCCGACGGGTGTGCGGTGCCCGACAGCCGGTGGGAGGTGACGCGCGGTCAGGGCAGAGCGCGCGGCTTACCTCGATCCGTCCTCCTGTGCGGGGAGGGCGGAAGCTTTGATGCAATTGTGGACTAGACCAATCTGTTCTGTCCATCCAATGACGGGACCCGTGTTCCCGTCACTTCCTCCAACCCTACGCGGAAGCGGGGTCTCCTGGATACTCCGGAGTATCGCGCTGAGGAAAGTCATGGCCCGTACCCGGGGTACGCTCGCCACGTGCCCTCCATGAACGACCTCGTACGCCAGCACACCGCTCTCAGTGAAACCGACCTGGAGTGGCTCCACCTGCTGGTCTCGGAGTGGCAGCTGCTCTCCGACCTCTCCTTCGCCGACCTCGTCCTGTGGGTTCCCACCCTCGACGGCAGCCGGTACGTGTCGGTCGCGCAGATGCGCCCGAACACCGGCCCCACCTCGTACCAGGACGACATGGTCGGCCACCTGGTCCCGCGCGGCCGGCGCCCGCTGCTCGACGCCGCGCTCGACGAGGGCCGCATCGTGCGCGAGGGGGACCCGGAGTGGCGCGAGGAGGTGCCGGTCCGCGTCGAGTCGATCCCCGTGCGCCGCGAGGGCCGGGTCCTCGGAGTGATCGCACGCAACACCAACCTGCTCACTGTGCGTACACCCAGCCGGCTGGAGCTCACCTACCTCCAGTCCGCCTCCGACCTGGCCCAGATGATCGCGGCGGGCTCCTTCCCGTTCCCCGGCCAGCAGGTCGACATGGACGCCTCCCCGCGCGTCGGCGACGGCCTGATCAGGCTCGACTCCGAGGGCGTGGTGACGTACGCGTCCCCGAACGCGCTCTCCGCCTACCACCGGCTCGGCCTCGCCTCCGACCTGGTCGGCCAGCACCTGGGCACCATCACCTCCGAACTCGCGCCCTCCCGGGGCCCGGTGGACGAGGCCCTGGTCAAACTCGCCAGCGGCTGGGCCCCGCGCGAGACCGAGGCCGAGGGCAGCGGAGGGGTCATCCAGCTGCGGGCCATCCCGCTCAAGCCCAAGGGCACCCGGATCGGCTCGCTCGTCCTGTGCCGCGACGTCACGGAACTGCGCCGTCGCGAACGTGAATTGATCACCAAGGACGCGACCATCCGGGAGATCCACCACCGGGTCAAGAACAACCTCCAGACCGTGGCCGCGCTCTTGCGGCTGCAGGCCCGCCGCATGGATTCGCCGCAGGGGCGCGAGGCGCTGAACGAAGCCGTCCGCCGCGTCGGGTCGATCGCGATCGTGCACGAGACGCTTTCTCAGAACCTGGACGAGCGGGTCGAGTTCGACGAGATCGCCGACCGCGTGATCGCGATGGTCTCCGAGATCTCTCCGGGCAAGGTCGACTGCCGGCGCACCGGCCGCTTCGGAATCCTGGACGCGGAGGTGGCCACCCCGCTGTCGATGGTGCTGACGGAGATCCTCCAGAACGCCCTGGAGCACGCCTTCACCCAGGGCGAGGGCGGCACCGTGGAGGTGTCGGCCGCCCGCTCGGGCAGCGGCCGCGACGACGCCCGGCTGCTGATCTCGGTGGTCGACGACGGGTGCGGTCTGCCCGAGGGGTTCGACCCGCAGCGGGCCGGCAACCTCGGGCTGCAGATCGTACGGACCCTGGTCGAGGGCGAACTCGGCGGCACCTTCGACATGGTGGCGTCCGAACCGCGCGGCACCAAGGTCGTCCTCGACATACCGGCCAGCCCGCAGAAGTAGCGCACCGCCCGGTCACTCAGGGTGATGCCAAGGGCCCCGGCAAGGGTCCGGACAGCACTGAACCCCGTACCGAATGGTTTTCGGTACGGGGTTCGAGAGCACGTTGCTGAGCGCTTATATGGGTACTACGCGCTGCGGCTCGAGGCTCGAAAGTCGATGTCAGGCGGTTGCGTTGCGCGCCCGATTGCGAGCGGCGCGGCGCTTCATTGCGCGGCGCTCGTCCTCGCTGAGACCGCCCCAGACACCGGAGTCCTGACCGGACTCGAGCGCCCACTGCAGGCACTGCTCCATGACGGGGCAACGGCGGCAGACGGCCTTGGCTTCCTCGATCTGCAGCAGCGCAGGACCGGTGTTGCCGATGGGGAAGAAGAGTTCCGGGTCTTCCTCGCGGCAAACGGCGTTGTGACGCCAGTCCATGGCTGCTCCATCTCCTTGTATTGCGGGCAGGTTGCTTGTGAATGTGAACGCTTTCACGAATCCCTTCGTGAGGGAAGGGAGACCACCCAGTTTGGTCAAAAAGTCGCCCTGGGAGGCCGGAGATTCGTGGAGGGGTTCTGGCGGTCTGTGTGGGTGCCGGGTTCTGCGGGCTGTCCCGATCGCCATGTAGAGATTCGCAAACCTCGGACGGGGATACAACCCCTTCCGGAAAGTTTTTTTTGATTCGTCGGTGTCTACTAGGTCACAGCCCTACTTCCTAGGGGTGGACCGGCGTGTAAACGTTCGAGTGAAAGGCCTTTCGGCCCTTCCGCTCACACAATCACACGCAGTGCACGGCGTACGCCTGTGAACCGAACGCTGGTGCGCAGCCCGAGGTGGTCTCCGTCCATCTGGAACGGAAGCGGCACCTTGGAATGCAAGGTGAAGTCCGTCAGATCGTGCAGAGACACCGCATGCTTGCCGTGCGGACCGCGCTCAGGAGTCGAGGTCAGGAGCTGTGTCGCGTAGCGGGCGACCGCCGGAGTTGACAAACGGTCCAGTGCCAATACGTCAAGCGCAGTATCGAACGACGCCTCCGGGGAGGCGTAAAGCGGCCGGTTGCCCAGGTATGTCCAGGGTGACGTGTTGCACACTATCGACAGCACCAGATCCGTCACCGGATCCGCGCCGGGCCGCTCCAGCGTCACCATGCCGTGCCGGCGGTTGGGCTCTTCCCAGAACTGGCGCATCAGCTGTCGCACGTACAGGGCATGGGTCGAACGTTTGCCCCGTTCCCGCTGCTGCTCGACGCGGCCCACCACACCCGCGTCGAAGCCGAAGCCCGCGCAGAAGGTGAACCAGCGCGCCGGAACGGACTCGTCCTCCGTACCCGGAGTGCCGGCCGCGAGACCCAGGCCGACCGTCCGCTCGCGCCGCTCCCGCAGTGCGTCCAGCAGGGCGCCGGTCGCCTCGACCGCGTCGTTGGGCAGGCCGAGCGCGCGGGCGAAGACGTTGGTGGAGCCGCCGGGGACCACCGCGAGCCCGGGCAGCCTGTCCGGATCGGGACCCTCGTGCAGCAGCCCGTTGACCACTTCGTTGACGGTGCCGTCACCGCCCAGGGCCACCACCAGGTCCATGCCGGTCTCGGCAGCCCTGCGGCCCAGGTCCCGGGCGTGGCCGCGGTATTCGGTGGTGACCGCCTCCAGCTTCATCTCGCTGGCGAGCGCATGGGTCAGGACGTCGCGCGTGCGCGCACTGGTCGTCGTCGCTGCTGGGTTGGCCACGAGGAGTGCACGCATGGGCGTCAGCCTACCGACCCCATCCGGCGCCGCCCATACTGGCCGTCCCCTCCGGGGGCGGGAGGGGCGCGGCTACCCTGCTGGGGTGAGTAAGAAGCCCAGCCCCACCGTGTCCGCCGCCCCCGTACCGCTGCCCCGCAGGCTGACCGCGGCCGCCGCGCTCACCGCGCTGGAGGGACTGGCCCTGGCCGGGCCCGGCGTCGCCGATCTGTACATGGGCGTCGCCGGGGGCGCCGACCCCGTGCAGGCCCTGACTGGCGGGATCACCCTGCTCGTCCTGGCCGCGCTGCCGCTGGTCGCGGCGCGCGGGCTGCTCCTGCGCCGCCGCTGGAGCCGCGGCCCGGCGCTGATCACCCAGCTGCTGTCGCTGCCGGTCGCCTGGATGCTGTGGACCGCGGGAGGCGGGATGAAGGTCGCCGCCGTGGCGCTGGCCCTGGCCGCGGTGGCCGTCGCCGCCCTCCTGGTGAACCAGAAGGCCACCGAGGCACTGGGCATCGGGCCCGCGGAACAGGCCCGATAGCCCGTACTACTCCTCGACCAGGAGCTTCTCGCGGAGCTGGGCCAGGGTGCGGGCCAGCAGCCGGGAGACGTGCATCTGGGAGATGCCGACCTCCTGGGCGATCTGCGACTGGGTCATGTTGCCGAAGAACCGCAGCAGCAGGATCCGCTTCTCCCGCGGCGGCAGTCCTTCGAGCAGCGGCTTGAGGGACTCGCGGTACTCGACGCCCTCCAGCGCCTCGTCCTCCGAGCCCAGGGTGTCCGCGACCGCCGGCGACTCGTCGTCGGTGTCCGGGACGTCCAGCGAGAGCGTGCTGTAGGCGTTGGCCGATTCCAGGCCCTCCAGCACCTCCTCCTCGGAGATCCCCAGCCGTTCGGCCAGTTCGTGCACCGTGGGGGAGCGGCCGTGCTGCTGGGACAGTTCCGCCGTCGCCGTGGTCAGCGAGAGCCGCAGCTCCTGCAGGCGCCTGGGAACCCGTACCGCCCAGCCCTTGTCGCGGAAGTGGCGCTTGATCTCGCCGACCACCGTGGGTGTGGCGTACGTGGAGAACTCGACCCCGCGGTCCGGGTCGAAGCGGTCCACCGACTTGATCAGACCGATGGTGGCGACCTGGGTCAGGTCGTCCAGCGGCTCGCCGCGGTTGCGGAAGCGCCGGGCCAGGTGCTCGACCAGCGGCAGGTGCATCCGTACGAGCCGGTTGCGCAGCTCGGCCTTCTCCGGCGAGCCGTCGGGCAGCGCCCGCAGCTCGATGAAAAGGGCCCGCGCGCCGCTGCGGTCGCGCGGATCCGGCAGGGGCGCCGGCGCCGTGAACACCGGAGCCCGCAGGGCTTCGGTGGCTTCCGCGGCCAGTGATGTGTCCGCGGCCGGGGCCACCGGCGGGGCCGTGGCAGCGGCCCCCGGTGGCTGGACCGGCAGTGTTTGGTCGTGCTGGTTCTCGCTCACAGGGCCCGCCCGTCGCTCCGCCGAGTCCAAAAAGCCGTTTTCCGCATCCGTGTCAGCCGGGTGCGGCCGGGCGTGCTGCTGCTCCGGAATGCCGCCGTCGACCTCGTGTCCTACCCGGGGCCGATCCCCGCCCCGCACCGGGACCTCCCCGCCGCTCACGCCGGGCCTGGTCCCGCGCCGCGCTGTTTGTAGAGGCTGATGCTCACCGTCTTGTTCTCCTCGACCGTGGCCTCGACCTTCCCGGCGAGCGCCGAGAGGACCGTCCACGCGAACGTGTCGCGCTCCGGCGCCCGGCCGTCGGTGGTCGGGGCGGAGACGGTCACCTCCAGCGAGTCGTCGACCAACCGGAAGACGCAGCTGAGGACGGAGCCGGGCACGGCCTGCTGGAGCAGGATCGCGCAGGCCTCGTCCACCGCGATGCGGAGGTCCTCGATCTCGTCGAGGGTGAAGTCCAAACGTGCCGCGAGGCCGGCCGTGGCCGTCCGCAGCACAGACAGGTAGGCACCCGCAGCGGGCAGCCGGACTTCCACGAAGTCCTGGGTCCCGGGCTCGCCTGCGATCTGGGACACCCTCACCTCCAAGGTGGTACGAGCTCTGTTCGCCGGTGACGCTATCGCGATCCGGGCGATCGTGTCGCGGCACCCCTGTCGGAGGGTGCAGATCCCCGTCGAACATAGCTGGCCCGAGGGCCGTGCCTGCGACCAGTGACTGATGGTAAGCCCATGGGGACGCACAGTGGCTAGGGGTCTGCGGGTCCAAATCAGGGGAACCGGCGGAGGGTTGACCTACCCCGCCTCAGACGATCGAACCGTCGACAAAACACCAGCGCCAGGTCTCACCCGGTTCGAAGCTGCGCATCACCGGATGTCCGGTCTCCCGGTGGTGCGCCGTGGCGTGCCGGTGGGGGGAGGAGTCGCAGCAGCCGACGTGCCCGCACCCCAGGCACAGACGGAGCTGGACCGGATGGCTTCCGAGCGCCAGACATTCGGGGCAGGTCAGGTCAAGCGGGGCCGGTTCGGGGCGCGGCAGTTCGGGAACGTGGGTGCACTCGCTCATGATGGCCAGCGTACTGAGGTGCGGGCGCCGGGATGGCATGACTCGAGCGAGGGTGATCTTCGATGGAGGTATTGCCGCTGGTGGCGCTGGTCGCCGGCTGCGCGGTCGTCGCGGGCCTGGCCCGGCGCACCCCGGTGCCGGCGCCCCTGCTGCTGGTCGCCGCCGGACTGGCCGCGGCCTACGTGCCGGGCGTGCCCGAGTACGGCCTGGACCCGCACATCGTGCTGCCCCTGCTGCTCCCGCCGCTGCTCTACACGGCCGCGGTGGACAGCTCGTACCTGGACCTGCGGGCGAACATCCGGCCCGTGGCGCTGCTCTCGGTGGGGTACGTGCTCTTCGCGACCCTCGTCGTCGGGTATGCGGCGTACCTGCTGGTGCCGGGGCTCTCGCTGCCGGTGGCGCTGGTGCTGGGGGCGGTGATCGCCCCGCCCGACGCGGTCGCGGCGACGGCCATCGCCCGCAAACTCGGGCTGCCGAACCGGATCACGACCATCCTCCAGGGTGAGTCCCTGGTCAACGACGCGACCGCGATCACCGCGTTCAAGGTCGCGCTGGCGGCGGCGGTCGGGGCGAGCGCCGGCTGGACGGACGGGATCCAGGAGTTCCTGCTGGCCTCGGTCGGCGGAGTCGCGGTCGGCCTGCTCTTGATGGTCCCGATCCACGTCCTGCGCACGAAGCTGCGCGAACCGCTCCTGCAGAACACCCTGTCGCTGCTGATCCCCTTCGTGGCCTACGCGGCCGCCGAGCGGGTGCACGCCTCGGGAGTGCTGGCGGTCGTGGTGGTCGCGCTGTACCTCGGGCACCGCAACTGGCAGGTCGACTTCGCGACCCGGCTACAGGAGGAGGCGGTCTGGAAGATGGTCGCCTTCATCCTCGAATCGGTGGTCTTCGCGCTGATCGGGCTCCAGCTGCCGGTGGTGCTGAAGGGGCTGGGGGAGTACGAGGGCGCGGCCGCGGCGGGCTACGCGGTGGTCGTGTTCCTCGTCGTGGTGGCGGCCCGCTTCGCCTGGGTCTTCCCGGCGACGTTCCTGCCGAGGCTCTCGGCGCGGATCCGCGCGCGCGAGCCGGAGACGAGCTGGAAGGCACCGGTCGTCGTGGGATGGGCCGGCATGCGGGGCGTGGTCTCGCTGGCGATCGCCTTCTCCGTCCCGCAGGACGTGCCGCACCGGAACCTGATCCTCTTCCTGACCTTCACCACCGTGATCGGCACGCTGGTGGTCCAGGGCCTGACCCTGCCGCCGCTGATCCGGATGCTGCGGCTGCCGGCCAAGGACGCCCACGCCGAGACCCTGGCGGAGGCCCAGGCCCAGAGCGAGGCCTCGCGGGCGGCGGAGGACCGCCTGACGGAACTCCTGGCCTCCCCCTCGAACGCGCTGCCGCCCCCGCTCGCGGAGCGGCTGCGCACGGTGCTGGAGCGGCGGCGCAACGCGGTGTGGGAGCGGCTGGGAGAGGTCAACGCGGTGACGGGCGAGTCCGCGGACGACGTCTACCGCCGCCTGGCGGGGGAGATGATCGCGGCGGAACGCGAGGTCTTCGTCTCCCTGCGCGACGCCCGCCGCATCGACGACGAAATGCTCCGGGCCCTGCTGCGCCGCCTGGACCTCGAGGAGGCGGCGGCGTACCGGGAGGAAGCGGGCTGACGCCCGGGGCCGGGCCGCCGGCCGGGCCGCGAGGGTGCTCGCTCCGGCTGCCCGCACGGGGCGGGCCACCGGCTACGGGCGGCCCGTGACGACCGCCGCCAGGGTGGTGCCGTCGGGGAAGGCGCCCGCGCGGGTCAGGGCGAGCAGGGCCCACAGGAGCTTCGCCACGTAGATCCGCTCCACCGGCAGGCCGTGGCGGGACTCGAAGTCCGCCGCGAACTCCGCCAGCTGGGCGGGGACGCGGGCGTAGCCGCCGTGGGCGTAGCCCTCGGCCAGTGACCAGTCGCCCGCCGGACCGCCGAAGGCCGCCGTCTGGAGGGAACGTATCTCCGCCTCCAGGAAGCCGCCCCCGACCACCGGGACCCCCAGCGCCCGCTGTCCCGCGCCGAGCCCCGCCGCCAGCCCCGCCAGCGTGCCGCCGGTCCCGCAGGCCACGGCGGCCACGTCGCAGGCACCGCTCAGCTCGCGGCCCAGCTCGGCGCAGCCGTGCAGGGCGAGCGCGTTGCTGCCGCCCTCGGGGATCACGTAGGCCCCCTCGGCGCCCGCCAGCGCGGGGAGCCCGGCCTTGTCGCGGTAGGCCGACCGGGTCACGAAGTGCAGCCGCATGCCGTCCGCCGCGCACCGGGCGAGCGAGCCGTTCAGCGGCCGTTCCGCGAGCTCGTCCCCCCGTACGATCCCCACGGTCGCCAGCCCCAGCAGCCGGCCTGCCGCGGCGGTGGCCTGCAGGTGGTTGGAGTAGGCCCCGCCGAAGGTCACGAGCTCCGGGTACCCGCCCGCGACGGCCGCCCGGAGATTCGGCGCGAGCTTGCGCCACTTGTTGCCGGGCAGCTCCGGATGCACCAGATCGTCCCGCTTGAGCAGCAGCCGCACGCCGTACGCGGCGAACCGTTCGTCGCGGACCTCCCGCAACGGCGAGGCCGGCCGGGGGCGCAGGGCCGGCTCGGGGTCCGGGTCGGGGGCGGGGTCGACTGGATGTTCCACCCGCCCATTGTGTGCCGCGCCCACCCGCCGCGTCGCACGTCAGAGCGGGTCTGCTCCGGACGGCCGCACCGGGCGGCTACTTCAGGCGCTCCTCGACGCGCGTCCGCATCGAGGCCATCGTGAAGCCCTTCGGGTCGATCTTGCCCGGGCGCCATTCGAGGTGGCCGACGACCGAACGGGCGGTCCAGCCGTGGGCGCGGCACAGGGCGGCCGACGCGCGGGCCATGGCGTCGAGTTGGGGGGCCGGCCAGGGGTCCTCGCCGTCGCCGAGGTTTTCGCACTCGAAGCCGTAGAAGTGGCGGTTGCCGTCGGTGTTCGCGTGCTGGTCGGGCGGGAGGCGCTTCTCGGCGATCACCGCCGCCAGGACGCCGGAGTCGCCCGCGCCGGCGTGGTTGGCCCGGCCGTGGCCGACCAGGTGGACCCGGCCGTCCTTGGTGATCACGCCGTGGCAGAGCGGGCCGGGGAGGTCCGCGTGGCCGTCGCGGCAGAGCTGGACGGTGTACGCGGTCCCGTGCGTGACGGTGTGGTGGAGCATCACCCCGTGCACCGGGCCCCAGGGACCCTTGTGGTCGCGGTTGTGGGTGCGCCAGTTGCCGACTTCGACGACCGTCAGGCCCTCGGCCCGCAGGGCCCTCAGGAACCGGTCCGCGGACAGGGGTGCGGACATGACCGCCTCCTTGGCTGTGAGTAGCTGGATGGTTACTCAACGTTTAGTGGAGGCGGTCGTTCCGTCGCAAGGGCGCGCACCCGGCGCATGGTTCACGCCGAGGCGAGCCACAGGTCGGGGCCGAAGACCTCGTAGTGGATGTCCGCGGGGGCGACGCCCTTGGCGATGAGCTGCTCGCGGACCGCCCGCATGAACGGGAGGGGGCCGCAGAGGTAGGCCTTCGTGCCGGAGGCGACCGGGATGGCGGTGAGGTCGAGGCGTCCCTGGTGGTCGCCGGGCTCGGCGCCGGTCTCGTACCAGAAGTGCGCCGAGGCGTCGGGGAGCTTGCCGGTGAGGGCGCGGTGGTCGGTGCGCAGGGCGTGGTCGGCGGGGGAGCGGTCGGCGTGCAGGACGGTGACGGGGGCCGTGTGCGCGGTGTCGGCCAGGTGCTCCAGCATCGAGAGCATCGGGGTGCAGCCGATGCCGGCCGAGGCGAGGACCACCGGCGAGCCGGAGTCCTGGAGGACCAGGTCGCCGTAGGGGGTGGAGACGCGCAGGGTGGCGCCGGTGCGGACGTGGGCGTGCAGGTGGTTGGAGACCTCGCCGTCGGGGCCGGCGGCGGCCGGGCCGTGGACCCGCTTGACGGTGATCGAGCGGACCGGGGAGCCGGGGGCGCTGGAGAGGCTGTACTGGCGGATCTGGCGTGCGCCGTCGGGGAGTTCGACCTGGACGGATACGTACTGGCCCGGCTTGAAGGCGGGTGCGGGGGCGTCGTCGGCCGGGGTGAGGTGGAAGGTGGTGCAGTCGGCGGTCTCCTCGACGCGGGCGGCGACCGTCCAGTCGCGCCAGACGTCTCCGGCGAGGACCTGCTGCTCGGCGTAGAGGCGCTCCTCGATGGCGATGAGGGCGTTCGCCATGAGCCAGTAGACCTCGTCCCAGGCCTCGGCGACCTCGGGGGTGACGGCCTCGCCGAGGATCTCCACGATCGCCTCGAAGAGGTGCTTGTGGACGACCGGGTACTGCTCGCGGGTGACGCCGAGGGAGGCGTGCTTGTGGGCGATGCGGTTCAGCATCACGTCGGGGCGGGCCTCGGGGTGGGCGACGAGGTGGGTCGCGAAGGCGGCTATGGAGCCGGCGAGGGCCTGCTTCTGGAGGCCGGCGTTCTGGTTGCCGCGGTTGAAGAGGTCGCGGATCAGTTCGGGGTGGGCCGCGAAGAGCTTCCCGTAGAAGAGCTCCGTGATCTCGCCGATGGCCGCGCCGACAGCGGGCAGGGTGGCTCGTACGGTCGCGGTCGACTTCTCGGAAAGCATCGGTGACTCCTCGGGTCGGGGTGGAGCGCAGAACTGGAATATGAGATGCGTATTTATGGAGATGACGCGCGGGCTGCGGGCGTCCACTGCGGTGCGGACTTGTGTTCGAAGGGGCTGCGTCGATCAGGCTATGCGGGTCCAGTGGCGGTGTGAACCGGCCATCCGGCCTTTGTCGTCAGGGCCTTCCGGCCCCCGGCGATCCGCCCGAAATGCCCAGCAGGAGCGGACCGGTCGGGGCTGCCACCAGGTCGTTCACCGTCAGCGGGTCCAGGGCGGCGAAGAAGGCCTCCTGGGCCCGGCGCAGCGCCCCGCGCAGCACGCAGGCGCCGCGCAGCGGGCACGGGACGGTGCCGTCGCAGTCGACGACGTCGCCGGCACCCTCCAGCTCGCGGACCACCCCGCCCACCGAGGCGGCGCGCCCGGCGGGGGTCAGGGTGAGGCCGCCGCCGCGTCCGCGGCGGGCTTCGACCAGACCGAGATGCTGCAGCCTGGCGACCACTTTGGCGGTGTGGGTGTACGGGACCTCCATGGTCGCCGCCACGTCGCGGGTGGTCGGGAGGTCCGCCTCCGCGACGGCCAGGCGCATCAGGACGCGCAGGGCGAGGTCGGTGAATCGGGTCAGCCGCATGGGTCCAGCGTAGAAAACTTGCATCCGCCGTGCAAATTAAAACGGCTGCCATCGCGCGGGTGGCTGAAACGGGTGGGGTCCAAGTGTCCCGTGGGGCGGGAGGTGAACTCAAGAGAGTGCCCAGCCACGAACGGAGTAGTCCCACCCTTTTGTGTAATGGTCCCACCACGGTCCGTGCTGAAAGGCTCCTCCCGCAGATTCATGGAGTGATCGAAGGGGAAAACATGTCGGTCCAGGCAGGTTCCGAATCCGAGACCCAGGCACCGCAGCGCAGTCTGGGAACATCGGCCGCGCGGAACTTGGCAACCACGACCAAGTCCGCACCGCAGATGCAGGAGATCACCTCGCGGTGGCTCCTGAAGATGCTCCCCTGGGTGCCCGTCCAGGGCGGCACGTACCGCGTCAACCGGCGGCTGAGCTACTCCGTCGGCAACGGCATCGTGGAGTTCATCAAGACCGGCACGCAGGTGCAGGTGATTCCGGCGGAGCTGGGGGAGCTCCCCGTGCTGCGCGACTACGACGACCCCGACGCGCTGGCCGAACTCGCCGCGCGCTGCCACCAGATCGACTTCGAGCCGGGCCAGGAGCTCACCTCCTTCGGCAGCCCCGCCGACAAGGTGTTCCTGCTCGCCCACGGGCGCATCGACCAGATCGGCCCCGGTCCCTACGGTGACGACGCCGTCCTGCAGACCGTCGCCGACGGCGCCTTCTTCGGCGAGGACTCCCTCGTCGACGAGGAGGCCATCTGGGAGTACACCGCCCGCGCCGCCACCTCCGGCACCGTGCTCGTCCTCTCCCGCCAGGACTTCCAGATCCTCGCCGACCGGGTCGACTCGCTGCGCGCGCACCTGGATTCCGTACGGGCCCTGCCGGAGCAGCGCACCAACAAGTACGGCGAAGCCGCGATCGACCTCTCCGCCGGCCACCAGGGCGAGGCCGTGCTGCCGGGCACCTTCGTGGACTACGAGGCCCGCCCGCGCGAGTACGAACTCTCCATTGCACAAACGGTCCTGCGGGTCCACACCCGCGTGGCCGACCTGTACAACCAGCCGATGAACCAGACCGAGCAGCAGCTGCGGCTCACGGTCGAGGCGCTGCGCGAGCGCCAGGAGCACGAGATGCTCAACAACCGCGACTTCGGCCTCCTGCACAACGCCGACTACGACCAGCGCATCCAGTCCCACGACGGCGCTCCCAGCCCCGACGACATGGACCAGCTGCTCAGCATGCGGCGCGGCTCCAAGTTCTTCCTGGCCCACCCCAAGGCCATCGCCGCCTTCGGGCGCGAGTGCAACAAGCGCGGGCTGTACCCGGAGTCGGTCGAGATCGGCGGGCACCGGGTGCCGGCCTGGCGCGGGGTCCCGATGTTCCCGTCCAACAAGATCCCGATCAGCGACGCCCGTACGACCTCCATCCTCTGCATGCGCACCGGCGAGGACGAGTCGGGCGTGATCGGCCTGCACCAGCCCGGCATCCCGGACGAGATCGAGCCGAGCACCTCGGTGCGGTTCATGGGGATCAGCGAGCAGGCGATCATCTCGTACCTGGTCACCACCTACTTCTCCGCCGCGGTGCTGGTGCCGGACGCGCTCGGCGTCCTGGAGAACGTCGAGATCGCCCGCTGGCGCTGACCCGGCCCGAGCCTGCGCCGGAGCCGACACCGGAGCCGGCGGCGCAGCGAAGGGTACGAGGCAGGACGGGACAGCACGGGACGGAGCGCACACGCCATGTCGACCACTGAGGCGATCACCGCCAGCGAGGGGCAGGAAGCCGCCGTCCTGCTGGAGCGGACGAGGGAAACGGTCAACCCGGAACTGCGCCGCACCGTGGAGAGCCTGCCCGGCTCGATGCGGCGCGTGGCGATGTACCACTTCGGCTGGGAGCACGAGGACGGCACCCCGGCGGCGGGCAGCACCGGCAAGGCCATCCGGCCCGCCCTTGTGCTCGCCGCCGCGCAGGCCCTGCGCGGGGACGGCGCGGCCGGGGAGGCCGTACGGCCGGCCGTGGCCGTGGAGCTGGCGCACAACTTCACGCTGCTGCACGACGACGTCATCGACAAGGACGTGCGCAGGCGCGGCCGGCCGACGGCCTGGACGGTCTTCGGCACCCCGGACGCGATCATCACGGGCGACGCCATGATGGCGCTCGCGCTGCGGCTGCTCGCCGAGGACCCGCATCCGGCCTCGGCGGCCGCCTCGGCGCGGCTCGCCGCCTGCATCGTCGAGCTGTGCGCGGGCCAGCAGGCGGACTGCGCCTTCGAGCAGCGCCGCAGCGTCTCGCTCGACGAGTGCCTGACCATGGCGACGGCCAAGACCGGTGCCCTGCTGGGCTGCGCGTGCGCGCTCGGCGCGCTGTACGCGGGGGCCGGTCCGGACGAGGTCGACGCCATGGACGCCTTCGGCCGGGAGGCCGGGCTGGCGTTCCAGCTCATCGACGACCTGATCGGCATCTGGGGGGACCCCGGTCACACCGGAAAGCCCGCCGGAGCCGATCTGCTGGCCCGCAAGAAGTCCCTCCCGGTCGTGGCCGCCCTCACCTCGGGCACCACGGCGGGGGAGGAGCTGGCAGCGCTGTACGCGGGTCCCATGACCGGGGACGACGTGGGCAGGGCGGCCGCGGCGGTGGAGCGGGCCGGCGGGCGGGACTGGGCGCAGGCCCACGCCGCCGACCGGATGGGGCGGGCGGTGCAGCAGCTGGCGCGGGCCGTCCCGGACCTGGGGGCGGCGGGCGGACTGCTGGCGCTGGCGGAGTTCGTGACGCGGCGCACGAAGTGACCGCGTAGGGCGAGGGGGGACGCGAGGGGGCGCGAGGGGGACCCCGGGAGGCCTGTTCCGGCACCGCACGGTGCCGGAACAGGCCTTTCTGCGTCGGTGGGTCAACTCTAGGATCGCTCACGGTTGTTGACGCGTGAGTGAAGTGAAGGGTGTGACCCATGGTGCTGGAGATACGTCAAGCCGGTCGATCGGACCGGGACGCCGTGGCGCGGCTGCTCGACGAGGCCTTCCGCAGCGATCCGGTGAGCAGCTGGGTGTTCCCGGACCCGGAGCACCGGGCCGCGGTGCACGGGAAGTTCCTGGGCGTCTTCGTGGACGTGGCCCTGGCCGAGGGGCGGATCGACTACGCCGTGGACGGTTCGGCGGCGGCGCTGTGGCTGCGGATCCCGGCGGGCGATCCGGACGCGGAGCACGTCGAGGACGAGGTCCCGGCGAAGATGCGGGCGGTGGCCGACCCGGACAACGAGCGGTGCGAGCTGGTGGGCCGGCTCACGGGCGCGGTGCACCCGATGGCGGAGGAGCACGAGTACCTGCTGATGATCGCGGTCGCCCCGGGGCGGCAGGGCGAGGGGCTGGGCACGGAGCTGATCCGGCCGGTGCTGGAGCGCTGCGACCGCGAGGGGGTGCCCGCGTATCTGGAGGCGAGCAGCGAGCGCAGCAAGGGGCTGTACGAGCGACTGGGCTGGGAGTTCACGGGCGAGGCGGTGCGGCTGCCGGACGGGCCGCTGATGTGGCCGATGTGGCGCAAGCCGCAGTGATCCGTGGCGCGAGCGGCGGTGTCCGTGGCGCAGGAGGCGGTGATCCGTGGCGCAAGCGGGGGTGATCCCCGGGCGTCGGCGGATTCCCCCTTGTGATACCACTTCATCTGAAGTACTTTGATCGACGTGCCTCAATGGGGGTGCACTGTCGGACGGAAGAGAATCGCTTGCGCAAGCTCACGTACTTCATCGCCACCTCGGTCGACGGCTTCATCGGAGCCCCGGACGGCGATGCCGATTTCATCTACGGCTACCTCGACGGCGAGTTCATCGACTTCCTCAAGGCCGAGTACCCGGAGACCATCTCCACCCCGGGACGCGCCCAGCTCGGGATCGAGGACGCCGAAGCCAAGCACTTCGACACGGTGCTCATGGGGCGCGGCACGTACGAGCCCGGCCTCAAGCTGGGCCTGACCAGCCCGTACGGGCACATGCGCGAGCAGTACGTGGTCTCGCGCTCGCTCACCACCACGCTCGACCCGGCGGTGCGGCTGATCGACGGGGATCTGGTGGAGAAGGTCCGTGCGCTCAAGGCCGAGGACGGGCTCGGCATCTGGCTGTGCGGCGGGGCGGACCTCGCGGGACAGCTGATCGACGAGATCGACGAGTTCGTCGTCAAGACGTACCCGGTCTTCGTCGGCACCGGCATGCCGATGTCGCGCGCCGGCTTCGGGGCGCGGCCGCTGGAGCTGACCGGGGTCCAGGCCCTCGGCGGCGGCCAGGTCGTCACCTCGTACGCGGTCACGCGCTGACCCGCCGAAGCGGCGAAACCGGCCTACCGTGGAGGTATGGCCGGTGAACAGCGGGAACAGCAGAGGCGCGGGACGGTCGCCCCGCGGGCCGGACACGACCAGCAGTCGTGCCCGGCCTGCGGGAGCTCCGTCGACACGATGGTCGGACGGCGCAAATCCCTGGGGATCTTCGTCCCGACATGGACTCCGGGTCCCTGCAGGAACCCGGAGTGCACGGCGTACGAGCCCGAGGTGCCCGGGCCTGCGGAGGCCGGGCCCGAGGGGGCCGGGCCCGAGGGGTCCTAGCCCTTCGCGTCCAGACCGGACGCGACGAGGCCGTTCGCCCACAGCTGGTTGACGCGCGAGCGCTCGGCGGAGTTCGGGGTGGCGTTCTGGCAGGAGGTGCCGGGGCCGCCGCCGGACATCAGCTCGCTGCACGGGCCCGAGTAGTGGTCCGGCAGGCCGAGCACGTGACCGGTCTCGTGCGAGGTCACGCGGGTGGAGTTGTACTGCTGGTTCTGCCGGTAGTCCAGGAAGATGTAGCCCTGGCCGTGGCCGTTCGTGCTCGCGTACGAACCGCGCGAGTCGTTGCCCTCGTAGTACGCGAAGTTCCCGCCCGAGGACACCTCCTGCAGTTTGACGTTGGTCACCGAGCTGTTCCAGATCTGCGTGGAGCGCGCTATCTGGGTGCGGAAGCTCGGTGCGTTGCGGGTGTTGTAGGTGACGGTCACGGCAGCCAGGCCCGGGGTCGCGGCGCGCTGCTGGGCCACCGAGCGCTGCACGGCCTCGAAGAAGGCGCGGTTGGCGGCCTGGTTCTCCTTCGACTGCTCGTACGCGGCGTACGTGCTCGGGCTGCCGGCGCCGGCCGAGGCCGTGGCGGTCGTGCCCGGAACGACGGCGCCGAGGACGGCGGCGATGCCGAGGCCGACGGCGGACAGAGTGGTCTTGCGGGAGTGGCGCATGTGGGGGACTCCTGCTCATCCGGTGCGGTGGGGGGTCGTTCGGTACCGGAGTCTGCGGGAGCGGGAGTGGCCGGCGGATGATGTCAGACCCCGATAGCGCCGGGTTATCGGGGGGATTTCGGAAGTCCAACTGCCAAGAGAATGGCGGGATTCGAGGGGATACCGGTTACTGGTGCGGTCGGCTCGCCCCGGCCTACTCTCGGGGCATGGAGCTTGAGGTCAGGCACCTGCGCGCCCTGTGCGCCATCGCCGACGCCGGCAGCCTGCACAAGGCCGCCCGGCAGCTCGGCGTGAGCCAGCCCTCTCTGACGACCCAGCTGCGGCGCATCGAACGCGCCCTGGACGGGGAGCTGTTCCTGCGCGAGCGCACCGGATGCCGGCCGACTCCCTTCGGGCGCACCATACTCGGGCGGGCGCGGCCGCTCCTGGCCGAGATGGCCGCCCTCGTCGCGGAGGCCCGGGCGCTGTCCCAGGGGCCCCGGCTGCGGATTGGATCCACGGCCAGCCGCGCCCTGCCCGGCTGGCTGCGGCGGCTGCACCGGCGGCTGCCCGACACGGAGACCGACCTGATGGTCGACGTGTCCGCCAACGCCCTGCTGCGCATGACGGCCGCGGGCCGGCTCGACGTGGCCTTCGTGCACGAGGTGGAGGGCAGCCCGCTGCGGGTGCCCCCCGGGCTGGAGTTACGAGTGCTGATGGAGCGCGAGCCGCAGTTCGTGTCCATGTCCCGGGACCATCCGGCGGCGGCCCGCTCCGTGGTGGAGCTGCGCGACCTCGCCGCCGACCGGTGGACCGTGGACCCGTCGGTGGACGGGGAGTGGGACGGCCTGCGCCGGGTCCTCGCGGGCGCCGGCCTCGACCCGCCCCTGCTGCACGCCGATTACCACACGGCCGCCTCGCTGATCGTCTCCGGCGAGGCAGTCGCGCCCTGCCAGCCCACCTCCGGAGTGCGCGAGGACATGGCGATCAGGCCGCTCTCGGGCGACCCGCTCGCCGTACGCCTCCTCCTCGCGACCCGCCCCGGGGTGCACGCGCAGGTGTCCGAGGGGGTGTACGAGGACCTCCGCGCGGCCTACCGCGAAGCGGCGCTGGGGACTCCGCCCTACCGCGCCTGGCTGCGCCGCAACGCGAGCCCGCTGCTGGCGGCGTAGAGGCGGCGTAGAGACGGCCTAGACGCGGCGGCGGGCCCGGTCGTAGGCCAGGGCGGCCGCGCCGTGGGTCACCAGGACGGTCCCCGCGGCCAGCCAGCCCGGGCTGCGGCGGCGGGCCGCCCAGATCATCAGGGGGGCTCCGGCGGCCAGTTGGGCGGCGCCGGCCAGGCGTGCCTTGGGGCCGCGGAGCCACGGGCCCAGGGGGCTGTCCTCCACCACCGCGAGCTCCGCCCGCACCGTGTCGCGCCAGCCCGCCCACTCCACCCGCTCCGCCGCCGGCGCGACCCGGGCCGCCTCCCGCAGCCGGTCGGCCGGTTCGCCCGGGTGCAGGCCCGGCGGCAGCGCCAGCCCCGCGCGGGCCAGCAGGGCGATGACACCGAGCAGCCGGGTCTCGCCGTCCGCCGCCTCGTCGGGTCGGGTGAGGCGCTCCAGTTCCTCCAGGTCCAGGACCGGGTCCAGGCCGAGCCGGGCCGCCAGCGTTCGCATGGCGCCCGGATCCGGCTCGCCGTGCGGGCGGCCCGCCGCGTCCCACTCGTAGGCCGCGGACCGGCGGAATCCGGAGGAGAGGACGAAGCCGGTCCGGCCCTCTTCCCACCACAGGCTCAGCACGGGCCAGTTGGAGCTCAGCGCGACCGCCGCACCCCAGCCCGCCAGGACTTCGGCCACGGATTCCGCGCCGCCGAGCCAGGGCTTGGCCTCGGGTACCAGCACGCTCCATTCGCCGGCGGGGGCCAGCAGCAGGCGTTCGCGCAGGATGTGCGCGGCGGGTCGGGCGGCGAGGGGCTCGGCGCGGCAGAGGAGGAGTCCGCCCGCCGTGGTCTGGGAGATCGGCATGCCCACACGCTAAGCCAAATCGGCCCAAAGTGATGATTTTGGATCATCTTGAGGCGCTTGACTTCCCGCAACCGCGATATATCGTGTTAGTCAGAAGACGCGATATGTTGCGTGCACGTACGCCGAGGAGGATCAGCACCATGGCAGAGGCAGCGCAGAAGACGTGGTCGGTGGCCGAACCGCAGAAGCTCGCCTTCGAGGAGCCGGTGACCGAGGTCCGCGTCAGGGTGGTCGGCGGCACGGTCAACGTCGTCGCCGCCGATGAGGGCCCGGCCCGCCTGGAGGTGTCCGAGGTCGACGGCCCGCCCCTGCACGTGGTGCAGGAGGGAGGCGTCTTGACCGTCTCCTACGAGGACCTTCCCTGGAACGGATCCCAGGGGTTCAAGGAGTGGTTCGAGGCCAAGCCCTGGAAGGCCTGGTCCGCCGGCGGCTTCGGCCGCAAGGCGTGGGAGCGCAGTGCGACCGTGACCCTCACCGTCCCGGCCGCCGCCCACGTCCAGCTGGCCAGGGTCGGCGCCACCGTCTTCGTGTCCGGCATCGAGGGCGGCACCGAGATCCACGGGGTCTCCGGCGAGACCACGCTCGTCGGCCTCTCCGGCAAGGTCAGGACGCACACGGTCTCCGGCGGGGTCGAGGCCCAGTCCGTGACCGGCGAGTTCGGCTTCCACTCCGTGTCCGGCGGCCTGACGGTCGTCGACGGCGCCGTGGGCAACGTACGGGCCGACTCGGTCAGCGGGGACATGCTGATCGACCTCGCCCTCGACGACCGGCCGGAGCCGCGACCGGTCGACATCTCCCTCACCTCCGTATCCGGGCAGGTCGCCGTCCGCCTCCCGCACCCGGCCGACGCCCGCGTCGAGGCCAACACCGCCACCGGCGGCGTCTCCAACGCCTTCGAGGACCTGCAGGTCTCCGGCCAGCTGGGCGCCAAGCGGATCACCGGCACCCTGGGTGCCGGCGCCGGCACGCTGCGCGCCACCACCGTCTCCGGTTCCATCGCGCTGCTGCGCCGCCCGGCCGCCGACCCGGCCGGCGCTCAGGCCGCCCCCCTCGCGCTCGACAAGAAGGTGCTCTGACATGCCGCCCGTCTTCGCCCACGGCCGCCTCCGGCTCTACCTCCTCAAGCTGCTCGACGAGGCTCCGCGCCACGGGTACGAGGTGATCCGTCTGCTGGAGGAGCGCTTCCAGGGGCTGTACGCGCCCTCCGCGGGCACGGTGTATCCGCGCCTGGCCAAGCTGGAGACCGAGGGCCTGGTCACGCACGCGACCGAAGGCGGGCGCAAGGTGTACTCGATCACCGACGCGGGCCGCGCCGAACTGGCCGACCGCGGCGGCGAACTGGCCGACCTGGAGCTGGAGATCCGCGACTCGGTCTCCGAACTGGCCGCCGAGATCCGCGCGGACGTGAGCGGCGCGGCGGGCGACCTGCGGCGCGAACTGCGGGCCGCGGCCAGCGCGTCGGCCGCGCAGGTGGAGGGCGAGCCCTGGACGGCGGCCAAGGAGGAGTTCCGCAAGGCGAAGGCCGAGTGGAAGGAACAGGCGCGCCGCGCGAAGGACGAGAGCCGCCGGGCCCGCGAAGAGGCCCAGCAGGCACGCCGTCAGGCCAAGGAGGCGCAGGAGCGGGCCCGTGAGGAGGTCCAGCGCATCGCCGGCCAGCTGCAGGAGCAGTTCGCGAAGTCGGGCGGGGTCCTGGGCAACCTGGCGGGAGCATGGCTCGGAGGCCCCGGCCCGACGCCGCCGCCCACTGCGCCCGGCGCTCCGTCGGCGGCTCCGTCAGCCGCCCCGGCGTCCGCTCCCGACGCGGATTGGGCGCGGGACGTACCGACGACGGGGGACCCGGCCCGTGACCTGGACCGGCTGCTGGACCGCTTCCGCGACGACATCCGTGACGCGGCCCGCGACCGGGGCATCGGCGAGGACCAGCTGGCGCAGGCCCGCACCCACCTGGCGGAGGCGGCCGCCCGCATCGCCTCGGCCCTCGGCCCGCAGGGCTAGGCCGTCTCCTTCGGGTCCTCGCCGCGGCCGACCCCCGTACGGCCGGGGCGAGGATCCGGGTCAGCGTTCGGAGGCGGTGCGACGCATCCGGGTTGCGAGCAGGAGGCCCGCGCCGGCGACGAGCGCGGTGCCCGCACCGCCCACGATCCAGCCGGTGTCACCGGCACCGGTCGCGGCGAGGGGGCCGCTGCCACCGCCCTGGGGGGTGACGGCGGTGTTCCCGGCGCCGGAAGACCCGGGGGCGGGAGTCGGGGTGGGAGTGGGAGTGGGAGCGGGGGCGGTCTCGTCCGGCTGCTTGCCCTCCTCCTTGTCCTTGTCCTCCTGAGCCTTCTTGTCCTTGGCGCGCGCCTCGTGCTGGCCCGTCTTCAGGAACTCCACGCGGTCGGCGGGGGTGCCGTTGAGCGCCGCACGGCCCGCCTTGACCAGTTCGGGGCCGCCGCCGTCGATGATCTGGGCGATCGCGACCCGGTTGTCCTGGTCGCGCAGATGGTGCTGGCCCGTCTTCAGGAACTCCACGCGGTCGGCGGGGGTGCCCTTGAGTGCCTTCTTGGCGCCTTCCTTCAGGCCGGGACCGGCGCCGTTGATCAGCTTGGAGATGGCGACCTTGTTGTCGTCGTCGCGCAGCTCGTGCTGGGTGACCTCGTAGAAGTGGCGCAGCTTCTCCAGGTTCGAGCCGTGATCGCTGAGGACCGCGTTGATGCCTTCCTTCAGGCCGGGACCGGCGCCGTTCAGGAGGCGGAGGATCAGGATCCGGTAGTCGTCGATGCGGATCGAGTGCTGGTCGGTCTCGATGAACTTGCGCATGGCCGCGGGGCCGTCCGCGATGGCCTTGCGGCCCGCTTCCTTCATGTGCTCGCTGGCCATCGGGTCGGCGATGATCGCGAGGATCGTCTTGCGGTCCTTCTCGGCCTGACTCTCGTCCGGCTGCTCGGCCGGCGGCTGCACCACCGCGGGCTGCTCGGGCGCGGTCGGGGCCGTAGAACTGGCGGGCACGGTGGATTCTCCGCCGGTGGCGAAGGCCGGGGACGACAGGAGCACGGCTGGGGCCAGCGCGGCAACGGTGACCGCCGCGGCGATCCGGGACAACTTCACGGCAAAACCCCCAGTGGAGAACGTTCTTTCGCAGGGCATGACCCGTGGGCCGCACGGATGGTTGTACGGCGCATCGAAGAACGTGGGGGAGTGTGACCCGCTTCTCAGTCCGCCAGGGCCGTCTCGGCTCCCGCGTAGGTGACCCCGTGGTCGGCGAGGACCTCGGCGGGCGTGCCGGGGCGGGAGAGCAGGGAGAGGAACAGGTGGAGGGTGGAGATGTGCCGGTCCTTGCGGCCCAGGGCGATGCGCAGGGACTGCTCCAGGACCTTTTTGGCGCCCGGCGTGAAGCGGGTGCGGCCGGAGCGGCTCCGGGGGGCCGGGTTGGACAGGGCGCCCTCGCCGTGGGTCTCCTCGATGCGGGAGACGATCTCCGTGAGGTCGATGCCGAGGCCCGCGAGGGCTTCCTCGTCGGCCTTGGACATCCCGCCCCGGCGGCGGGCCGCCGCGAGGTCGTCGGAGATCGCGGTCCGGTCGAGGCCCAAGGGGTCGAGTGCGCCCAATGCCAGCAGCGAGAGGAGCAGGTGCTCCTCGCCGACGCGCTGCGCCCCGGTCCGCTCGGCCTCGGTGACCGCGCCCGTCACGGCGGAGCGGGCGTCCTTGGTGAAGCGTTCGAACATCAGAGCCTCCCGTGCTTCTTGTGTACGGCCTGCCGGCTGACGCCCAGCTCGGCCGCGATCTCCTGCCAGGACCAGCCCTGCGCGCGGGCCCCGCGTACTTGTACTGCCTCCAGCTGCTCCAGCAGTCGTCGGAGGGCGGCCACGGAGCGCAGGCCCACGCGGGGGTCGCGGTCACCGGCACGCTCGGCCAGATCGGTAGCTTCCGTCATGGATGTCAATGTAGGTTGACGCACGGGAGGGTGTCAACCCACATTGACATCGGCGGTGGTGGCGGTGGTTGTGTTGGTGGTGGTGTCTGAGGCTTCCGCGGCTAGACGGTGAGGACGATCTTGCCGAAGAGGTCGCCCGACTCCAGCTTCGCGAAGCCCTCGCGGGCCCGGTCCAGCGGCAGCGTCTCGTCGATCACGGGGCGCACCCCGGTCGCCGCGCAGAAGGACAGCAGGTCCTCCAGCTCGTCCTTCGAGCCCATCGTCGAGCCGACCACCTTGAGCTCCAGGAAGAAGATCCGGGTCAGCTCGGCGTGCGCCGGGCGGTCCCCGCTGGTGGCGCCCGAGATGACCAGGGTGCCGCCGGGGCGCAGGGACTTGACCGAGTGCGACCAGGTGGCGGCGCCGACGGTCTCGATGACGGCGTCGACCCGCTGGGGGAGCCGCGCGCCGGGCTCGTAGGCCTCCACGGCGCCCAGTTCGACCGCGCGCTTGCGCTTGGCCTCGTCCCGGCTGGTCGCGAAGACCCGCAGGCCGGCGGCCTTGCCGAGGACGATGGCGGCGGTGGCGACCCCGCCGCCCGCGCCCTGGACCAGGACGGAGTCGCCGGGGCGGACGCCGGCGTTGGTGAAGAGCATCCGGTACGCGGTGAGCCAGGCGGTGGGCAGGCAGGCGGCCTGTTCGAAGGAGAGCTCGGCGGGCTTGCGCAGGACGTTCCAGGCGGGGACGGTGACCTGCTCGGCGAAGGTGCCCTGGTAGCGCTCGGTCAGGATCGAGCGGGGCTCGTCGGGGCCGACCCCGTGGCCGGTCTGGCCGATCACGGAGTGCAGGACGACCTCGTTGCCGTCCTGGTCGATCCCGGCGGCGTCACAGCCGAGGATCATGGGGAGCTTCTCCTCCCCGAGACCGACCCCGCGCAGCGACCACAGGTCGTGGTGGTTGAGGGAGGCGGCCTTGACGTTCACGGTCACCCAGCCGGGGCGGGCCTCGGGGGCCGGGCGGTCGCCCAGCACGAGGCCGTTCAGGGGCTGGTCACGGTCGATTCGGGCAGCGTAGGCAGCGAACATGGCCGCGAGGCTACCGGGCGGTAGCCCGGGGATCCAGGGCCCGCCCCGGCCGGACGGGCCCTCGGGCGTCCCCGAGGGGTCGCCCCCCGGCCCTGCGGGCAGTGGTGCCCCGGCCCCTGGCGGGGCGGGGCCCTGCGGGGGTCGTCCCCTACCCGCCCTTCCACCGTTCCCTGGGCTCCGCCCAGACCCGCGCCTCAAACGCCGGCGGGGCTGGAAGGGTCGCCTCAAACGCCGGCGGGGGGGGGGGGGGGGCATGGGGGACGCGCAAACAAGGGGAAAAGGAGAGGGGAGGGGGGGGAAGAGGAGGTTCGGGCGAAGCACCCCCTGCC
>NZ_JBHWMB010000097.1:0-18121 GCF_042730015.1 Streptomyces sp. NPDC059957
CCGCGGACGCGCCCACACCACACCTGGACTCGGTCGAGCAGACCTTGCGTCAGGTATCGCCGGGCCTGGAGGGCTCGATGTGGGAACGCACTTCCGGCAACCGGCTCGGCTCGTCCGAGCCCGGGGGCGCCGACTGGCTTCTCCAGACGCCCGGCTGCTGGGGCGACGCCACGTGTGCCGACCGGCCCGGATCGCGCCGCCTTCTGGAGAAGATGCGCCAGGACATAGCCGATGCCCGGCAGACGGTGGACATATCGACGCTGGCACCCTTCCCCAACGGGGGCTACCAGGAAGCGATCATCGCCGGCCTCAGGGAATCGACCCGGAAGGGCAACCGGCTCAAGGTGCGCATCCTGGTGGGCGCCGCACCCCTCTACCACTCCACGGTCATCCCGTCCTCGTACCGGGACGAGCTGCTCACGCGACTCGGCCCGGCCGCCGCGGGCCGCATCACGCTCAACGTGGCCTCGATGACCACCTCGAAGACCGCCTTCTCCTGGAACCACTCCAAGCTCGTGGTGGTGGACGGCAGTTCGGTCATCACGGGCGGCATCAACAGCTGGAAGGACGACTACCTGGACACCACCCACCCGGTGAACGACGTCGACCTCGCGCTCTCCGGGCCCGCGGCGGGCTCAGCAGGCCGCTACCTCGACTCCCTCTGGGACTGGACCTGCCGGAACAAGACCAGTTGGAGCGCGGTCTGGTTCGCCGCCTCACCCGGCGCGGACTGCATGCCCGCCCTGCCCCGGCCCGCCTCGCCGCAGGGCGGGGGCGACGTGCCCGCGCTCGCCGTCGGCGGACTCGGTGTGGGCATCCGCCAGAACGACCCCGCCTCCTCGTTCCGCCCGGTCCTGCCGACGGCCGGCGACACCAAGTGCGGGATCGGTCTGCACGATTACACCAACGCCGACCGGGACTACGACACGGTCAACCCCGAAGAGAGCGCACTGCGCGCCCTCGTCTCCAGCGCGAACTCGCACATCGAGATCTCCCAGCAGGACGTGCACGCCACCTGCCCGCCGCTGCCCCGCTACGACGTACGCCTCTACGACGCCCTCGCCGCGAAGCTCGTCTCCGGCGTGAAGGTCCGCATCGTCGTGAGCGATCCGGCGAACCGCGGCACGATCGGCAGCGGCGGCTACTCACAGATCAAGTCGCTCTCCGAGGTGAGCGACGCCCTGCGCGGCCGGGTGACGGCCCTGACAGGTGACTCCGCCCGGGCGCGGACAGCCTTCTGCGAGAACCTCCAGTTGGCCACGTTCCGGGCCTCCGACCAGCCGACCTGGGCCGACGGCAAGCCGTACGCCCAGCACCACAAGCTCGTCTCGGTCGACGGCGCGGCCTTCTACATCGGCTCCAAGAACCTCTACCCCTCCTGGCTGCAGGACTTCGGCTACGTCATCGAGAGCCCGGCCGCGGCCGCACAGCTGAAGAGCGACCTGCTGGACCCGCAGTGGCGCTACTCCCAGGCCACGGCGACGTACGACCACGCCCGCGGACTCTGCCAGGGCTGACGTCCCGCCCCACGGCGTGACGCCCCACCCCACGGCGTGACGTACCGGGGGACGGGGACGCGGCGGGTGGGTGCCGCCCGGGTCCGAGCCCACCGGTCGTCGCAAACCTCGGTGAACCGGCCGGTGGGTCCTGCGGCTACCGGCCCCTGGAAAGTACGATCAAGCAATGTCTGACATGACCGAAACCACGCCCGGCTGGCTGACCACGGACGAGCTCGAAGTGGCCAGGGCCCAAATGCCGATCCTGTATGTGACAGCGGTTCCTGTGCGGGTAGACGAGAGCGGCGAAGTCACCAGCATCGGGCTGCTGCTGCGCATGGGTCCGGACGGAACGGTGAGCCGGACCCTCGTGTCCGGACGCGTCCTGCATCACGAGCGGGTCCGTGACGCGCTGTTGCGCCATTTGGAGAAGGACCTCGGGCCGGTGGCTCTGCCCCGTGTCCCCGCATCCCTCCAGCCCTTCACCGTCGCCGAGTACTTCCCCACCGCCGGCTTCACCGCCTATCACGACCCCCGCCAGCACGCGGTGTCGCTGGCCTACGTCGTCCCGGTGGCCGGCGACTGCCGGCCCCGGCAGGACGCGCTGAACCTGGTCTGGTTCACTCCCCAGGAGGCCGCCGACCTCGCCGTGCACAACGAGATCCCCGGCGGCCACGGCGTGCTGCTGAAACAAGCGCTCGCGCACACGGGACACACCTACTGAGAGCCCCGCACCCCAGCCGGCCGGGCCGGCTGCCACGCCGCCGCACACAGTGAGGTCTCCGCCGTCTCGGCGTACAGGGCCGCGCCCAGCCAGGCGCGGGCGAAGTCGGTCGGGTCGGCGGGGAGCAGGCGGCCGAAGGGGTCCCGGGCGCGCCGGGTGGCGGTGCGTTGCAGTTCGGCCAGGAGGTCGGCGGCGGTGGGGAGGGCCGAGCGGCGCAGCTGCACGGAGTCTGCCGACAGCGATCCGGGGACGGCCAGGAAGGGGCGTCCGGCGGCGACGGCCTGTTCGAGGCGGCGGCGCAGGAGGTGGAGGGGTGCCGGGTCCGCCCCCCGGCCGGTGGGAACGTGTGCGACGGGAGGCGGCGGGGCGGAGGGGAGGTCGGCACGTTGCAGGCGGTCCAGGCCCAGGTCGACGCGCCGGGCGGGATCCGCCGGATGGGCGGCCGCCAAGAGCTGGAGGCCGGGCCGGGAGTCCGGGACGAGACGGCCGACGACGCGCAGGCGCGCGCCGGGCAGGGCTGCCAGCATCCGGAGGTTGTCGCGGTACGCCAGCGCGGGATGCTCGTGGGCCGCGGTGAGGCGGAGCGTCAGGTCGTCGCACGTGGCGAGGAGGCAGTCACCGCCGGTCTCGCGGGCGGGGCCCAGGATCGTCACGTCGAGGAAGAGCAGGTCGCCGCCGGGAGCCTCGGAGTGCAGGGCGCGCGCGGCCTGTGCGGCGGCCGGCGGGTCCCACAGGGCGGCAATGGGTTCGTCCGTCCAGGCCGCGCCCGCCGCCTGGACCGCCTTGCTCCCGGCGCCCGCACCGAGGCGGCCGGTGGGCGAGACGGTGGCCCCCGACAGGACGAGCCCGGCGTGGGACAACTGGCGGTGGGTGAGCGCGGTATCGCCCAGGCGTACGGTGCGCCCGGCTGCCGCCGTGGCACGGCCGGGGCCGCCCGGGGCGATGTCCGAGACGGTGTAGAGGCGGCCGTCGGCGGCGGCGGTCCAGGTGATGGCACCCGCGTAGCCGCCGGCGGTGATCAGGGGTTCGGTGAACAGGCCGTACAGGCGCAGGGATCCGTCCGGTACGTAGGTCTGCCGGGCGGTGCCGCGCAGGGCGGCCAGTTCGGGGCCGGTGGCGTCGGGAAGCCGGTGGGCGGCGGCGAGCAGTTCGCGGACGGCTGCCGTGAGGTCGGCGAGGCGGTGGGCGGGGTCGGCGGAGCGGGCGGAGCGCAGCGCGGTGACGACGGAGACGGCGGCCGCGGCCGGGCGGGGCAGACCGCCGAGCTTGGCGGTGTGGGCCGCCCGCAGCAGTTCGGACTGCAGGACTGCTCCGGCGCCTTCGATGCCCGTGTCGAGCACGGCGGCGCCCGCGGCCCACAGGTGGCCGGCGGCGGCACGCTGCTCGGGGGTGGCCGCACTCTCCTCGGCCTCCGGCGGCTGCGGGGATCCGGTGTCCTCGCCGGAGGACGATGGCCCGGCGTCCGTGTCGCGGAGCGGGCCGGCCGCGGGGTCGGCCACCGGCGCGGCGGACGCGATCGCCGCCCGGTGCAGGCAGCCCGGGGCGAGCAGGCAGCCGCAGCGGATCGCGTCCGCCGTGGCCACCACCCCGGCGGGGGCGTGGAGTTCCAGGCCGGTTTCGTCGTCGACCGCGATCCGTACGGTGTCGCCGTCGCGGGTGACGGGCCGGTCGGCGATCTTGGTGATGGCGGCGTCGAGCCGCTTGCGCAGTCTGGGCGAGAGCGCGCCGACGATCTCGGCGGTCACGGCGGGTGCGACAGCGGGCAGGAGCTGGCTGTGCGGGCTCATGCGATCTTCTCCCCTACCCAGCGGGCGAGTTCGAGCGGGCTGAGGGCAGCCACCGGCATCCCGGCGGCGACGAGCTGCCCGGCGACGCCGGTCGAGTACCGGGGGCGGCCGGAGTCGTCGAGGCTCGCGCAGCCGAGTACATGGCACCCGGCTCCGACGAGGGTGCGTACCTCGGAGAGGAGCCCGCCGACCGGATAGCCCTCCTCGAAGTCGCTGATCACGACGACCAGGGTGCGGGACGGCACGGTCACCAGGGTGCGGGCGTGGCGCAGCCCGGCGGCGATGTGGGTGCCGCCGCCGACCCGTACCTCCAGCAGCAGGGACAGCGGGTCGTGCACGTGGTCGGTGAGGTCGATGACCTCGGTGGAGAAGGCGAGGAAGTGGGTGGAGAGGGTGGGCACTCCGGCCAGGACGGCGGCGGTGAGGGCCGACCAGATGGTGGAGGCCTCCATAGATCCTGAGACCTCGGTGACCAGGACCAGCCGCCAGTCGGCGGCGCGCCGGGCGCGGGAGCGGAACACCGGGTGTTCGGGGATGACCTGGACGCTGCCGTCGGGGGTCCGGCGCGCGGTGGCGAGGTTGGCGCGCAGGGTGCGTGCCAGGTCGAGCTGTCCGCCGGGGCGTCGGCTCGGGCGGGGCAGTGTCATGCCGGTCAGGGCGGGGCGCAGCCGGGTGGTCAGCTGCCGGGTGAGTTCGTCGACGAGCCGGCGGACCAGGGGGCGCAGTGCGCCGAGCCGGGCTTCGGGGAGGCCGCCCGCGTGCTGAAGGACGGTGCGCAGCAGGTCGACGGAGGGGCGGACGCCGGCGGGGTCGAGTTCGCCCAGGACGTCGCGGCGGCCGGCCGCGGCGGCCGCGGCGAGGACCTCCTCGCGGATGCCGGGGCCGAACAGGGCGGACAGTTCCTCGGACCATTCGCGGACGCCGGGGTAGGGCGCCTGGCGGCCGCCGCGGTTGCCCGCGCCGAGATCGCCGCGGGAGCCTTCGCCGCGGCCGTTGCCGTACAGCTCGTCCAGCGCGGTGGCCAGCGGTGCTGCGGATGGGGGTAGTTGGTCGGTACGGCGGCCGAGCAGCAGTCGCCAGCGGTCGGCGGGGGCCAGGACGCGGTCCCCCGCGGGTGCGGCCTCCCCGGCCGCGCGCCCCGATGCGGCGGGCGCCGCCAGGACTGCTGCCGGTGGCAGGCCGGCCCGCTGCGCGGCCGTGCGGTCGGCGGTGCCGCCGGGTGCAGCGGCGTCCGGGGCCGGTGGGTGGCCGGGGGCGTGCGGTGACGTACCGGTCGGGTCAGGGGGCGTGGGCTCCGCCAGGGAGGCTGGTGACGGTTCGCCGGGGCGGTGATCGCCGTCGTGCGGCGGCGTCGCGGACGGTCCGCGGACGTCGGGACCCGCCGGGGGAACAGAAGGCAGGAGGCCCAGCCGGGCCAGGGTCTCGCGGGCGGCCAGATCTGCGCGGGTCCACAGCGCCAGCGCGGCCGGGTCGATGCCGTCCGTGTCGGTTACCAGGCCGACCGCGTCGCCGAGCCGGTCTTCCACCGCCGTGAGCAGCCGGTCGCGGGAGGCGGGGCTGAGGGTGTCGAAGCCGCCGCGCAGCGCGGGCAGGCGGTCCAGGAAAGCGGTGTCCGCGAGGGCGGTGACCCGGTCCAGCACCGGGTCGAGGACGGGAGCCATGGTCTCCAGGAGCGGGGCGGCCGCGGTGAGCAGGCCGGTGAGGCGGGCGGTCAGCGCGGTCCGGGTGGCGGCATCGGTGGCCGCGTCCACCCAGGACGCGGTACGGGTGCCGAAGACGTGCGCGTCCTCGTGGCCCAGCAGGACGCGGACGGCTCCGGCCGCGGCGGACATCAGCGGCGAGCCGTCGGCGGCCAGCCTGCTGAGGGCGTCGGTGAGTCGGATCCCGCCGAAGACGTCCGCGCGGTGGGCGAGTTCGAGCAGTGCCCGGGCGTCGTCGGGGTCGTCGGAGCCGGTGAGGCCGTCGACCTGGCGGACGGCGGCCGAGGTGAGCAGTTCGCCTGCCGCCGCCGACCGCGCGGCGCGGTCCGGGTCCGTGCCGAGTCCGGCGACGTGGCCGGCCCGGATGCGGTCCAGCAGGCCGAGGGCGGACAGCAGTTGGGGCAGCGTGCCGGTGGCCGGGACGCCCTCGCCCACTTCCGTGAGCCGTTCGTCGGCCAGCGCGGGCAGTCCGCAGGCAGCGGCCTCCGCGAGGCCGTCGATGCTCTGGGCGGCGGTGGGCCCTCCGTCGTCCTGTTCGGCGCGGCGTCGTTCGCGCAGCAGGCCTTCGGCGGCCTGGGCCGGGGTGACGCCGCGGATTCCGGCGGCGGTGAGCATGGCGGCGGTGGCCGGGGTCCAGCGCACCTCCCACCGGGTGGTCACGGCCTCGCCTGCGCCGGCGCCCGTGACGGGCGTCGACGTGGCGTAGGGGATGCCGCAGACCGTCAGCCGGCGCAGCAGGAGCTCGCGGCGGCGGTCGAGGTCCGAGCGCAAGGGGTCGAGCCGCAGGTCGCGGGCGGCCGGACCCGTGTCGGCGGGACCTGGCAGGCCCAAGGCCGCGACCTCGTCCTCAACGGCCGGTGCCAGACCGCTGCGCGGGGCGGCAGGCGCGGGCCGGCCGGAGCGGGTGCCGACCAGGACCCGTTCCAGCGATCGGGCGACAGCGCGCCCGCGGCCGAGCGGTTCACCCTGGGTCAGTACGGTCTGCACGGCCTCGATGAGTTCGCCGCGGCCGGGCGCGGGCAGGCCGCGCAGCCGGGCGAGGTCGCCCGCCAGCCGGACGATCTCGCGGGCATCCGCGGGCCCCGAGGGGTGGTCCTGTGCACGCAGTTCGCCGCAGATCCGCACGGCCGTGGTGAGCAGTGCCTCGTGTACGGCGGCCGGACGGCCCGCCGCCTCCAGGACGAGGTGCTGCCATTCGGGGTCGCGGATGCCGGCCGGATAGCCGGACCTCTCGTCCAGCAGCGGATAGGTGTACGGGATGAGGGAGACGGTCCAGGCCGGACCGCTGGGGAGCGCATCCTCGGGCGGCACCGGGCCGGGCCCGGGGCCCAGCAGCGCCGGGGTGTGGAAGGCGCCCACGACCACGGCGGCCCGGCGGCCGGCGGCCGTGGCCTCGTCGATCCGGGCGCGCATCCAGCGCTCGCGGGCCAGGTCCGACTCGGCCACCGCCCCGGCCCGTTCGGCGTCGTGTCGCAGTGCCCAGCCGGTGAGCAGGGCGGCACGGCGCAGCGCCTCGGGCGTCGAGCCGGGGGCGGCGGTTTCCACCAGGCGGTCCCACAGGTCCTCGCCGGGACGGCCGGTGAGGCGTGCGGTGAGCGCCTCGCGCAGCCCGGGTCCTTCGTGGCCCGCCCCGGCCGGGCGCCGGGGCTCGTGCCGGGCCGGGTCGGACAGCGGAAGGTCGCAGGCGATCACGGGGATGTCGTGGCGGGCGGCCCAGCGCAGGGCGACGAGTTCGGGAGAGAAGTCGGCGAACGGGTAGAAGGCGGGCCCGCGCCCGTCCCCGGCGCCGTCCCCGCGGGAGGTGGCGGGGACGGCGGCCAGGGCGACGGGGGCCCGGGTGTCGGCGTGGGCGAGCCAGGGCAGCCACTCCTGCAGATCCGCGGGGAGCTCGACGAGCACTACCTCGGGCTTCGCCGCGTCCAGTAGCTCCGGCATGACGGCGGCAAGCGACGGCGCGTGGTGGCGCACGCCGATGAGGTACGGAGTGGTGGGGTCGGTCAGGGCCGCCACCGCCTCGTCCGGAGTCATGGCGGGGGCGGTGGAGCCGGACGGGGCGGTGGAGGCCGGCGGGGCGGTGGAGCCCGGCGGGGCAGTGGAGCCCGGCGGGGCAGTGGAGCCCGGCGGGGCGGTGGAGGCTTCCGCAGTGGTGGCGGCTGCCGGGGACGGAACGGTCATGGCGTCAGCTCTCCAGGGCCGGGCGCAGGTCCCACAGGGTGCGCCAGGTCGCCGAACCCTGCTCGGCGCGGCGGCGCACCGCGCCGTCCCAGTAGCCCAGCAGCCGGGCGGCATCGGCCGGGTCGTCCTTGCGGACCACGCCCAGCAGGTGGCCGGGGAGCAGGGACAGCACGTCCCGGTCGCCGGGGAAGTACGCGGCGGCCAGGGCCAGGGAACCGGCCACGGACACCGCCTCCGCGGTGCTCATCACCGTGGAGGGGCGCTCGACCTCCCAGCCTTCGGCCGACCGCCCGTCCCGCAGGTCGCGGAAGGCGGTCACGAGGGCTTCGAGGACCGCGTCGTCAACCTGGAAGGGGGCACCGGCCCGGGTGACGGCCGCGTGGGCCTGGCGGCGTACCAGGGCGGTCTCGGCGTCCAGGTCGCCGATGGGGCCGACGGTCTCGAAGTTGAAGCGGCGCTTGAGGGCCGCGGACATCTCGGAGACGCCCCTGTCGCGGAGGTTGGCGGTCGCGATGAGGGTGAAGCCGGGGGCGGCGTGGGCGAGGGCGTCGGCGCTGCCGGCCAGTTCCGGCACGGCGATGCGGCGTTCGGACAGGAGTGAGACCAGGGCGTCCTGGACCTCGGGCAGGCAGCGGGTGATCTCCTCGACACGGGCCACGGCGCCACGGGTCATGGCGGTGAGGACCGGGGAGGGCACCAAGGCCTGCCGGGTGGGGCCCTGGGCCAGGAGCAGCGCGTAGTTCCAGCCGTACTTGAGCTGGTCCTCGGTGGTGCCGGCGGTGCCCTGCACCACCAGGCCGCTGGTGCCGCAAACAGCGGCGGACAGCAGCTCGGAGAGCATCGACTTGGCGGTGCCGGGCTCGCCGACCAGCAGCAGCCCGCGTTCTCCGGCCAGCGTGACGACACAGCGTTCCACCAGGGCGCGGTCGCCGACGAACTTCTGCTCGACCACCAGCTTGCGCGGGACGCCGTCGGGCGCCGGGGCGCCCTCGGGCAGCCGCAGGGCCTCGCCTGCGCTGCCCATCACGAAGGTGACGACGGCGCGCGGGCTCAGCAGCCAGGCGGGCGGGCGGGGGCCGTCGTCATAGGCGGCGAGGAAGGCCAGTTCGGTGGCGTGGCGGTCCTCGGGCGGGCTGACCTGCCGGGCGGACGCGGGTGCGGGGGCGGGTGCGGGTGCGGAAACGGTGGAGTCGGTGGTGTCGGTGGTCATCGGCGGCGGCCCTTCCGGGTGGCGCGGGTGGTGAGTTCTTCGAAGGCGGGGGCATCGCCGTCCTTGACACGGCCCCATGCGCGGGCGAACAGGGCGGGCACCGGCAGGTGCGGCACGGCCCGGGTGTGGTCGCGGAGCGGGTAGAGGGGTTCCTTCCAGGTCTCCACCGGCAGGGCGGGGGCCTTGAACTCGTGCCAGCCGCAGGGCAGGAACAGGGTCCGGCCCGCGCGGGACCGCTTGGCCTCCAGGACCAGGCCGGTGGCGGCCAGTTCGGTCCTGGCCTTCTTCGACCGGCCCGGCGTCCAGCCGGTCCACCGGGCACGGTCGCGGTCGGTCGGGTCGGGCAGCGCGAGCAGTTGCAGGTAGAGCGCGGCCGCGTCGTCGCCCAGCCCGTGGGTCGCGGCCACCTCTGCGACCAGCTCCGGGGCCGAGCGGGCGGGGTCCTGGGCGTAGCCGCTGAAGCCGCCGGGAGCCGATCCGGCCAGGACGGCCTGTTCCAGGTCCTCGCCGAGCAGGGACCGCACGGCGGCCAGGGAGTGGCCGCGGCCCGGGCCGACCAGCCCTTCGAGCAGCCCGAGGACGGGATCGTCCGCGCCGGTGATCCCGGCCGTACGCACCAACGTCATCTCGGTGTCGCCGTACCAGGGGCGCAGCACGAGGGCGTCCCCGAGCCGGGTGAGGCCGTCGGCTCCCGCTCCTCCCGTCGCGGGAAGGCCGTACGCGGTGCGCAGCGGGGCCGCGGTCGCGGTGCCCTTCTCCGTCCACTCCACGTCCAGGTCGAGGATGAGGCCGGGGTCGGCCAGGCGCCTGCGCAGCGCGGCGAGTCCGGCCGGCAGGTGGGCGCGCAGCGGATGGCCGTACGGCAGTCCGTAGGCGAGCCCGCTGAGCGCGGCCACGGCGCTGGTGAGGTTGCCGCGGCCCGGGACCGCGGCCGGGTCCTCCGCGACGAGGTTGCCGTCCTTGTCGAGCCGCATCGGGGTGGTGCGGCTGAGCCACGCGGTGTGGCCGGGGTTGAGGACGGCTTCGGCCGACGCGATGGAGACACCGGCCAGGACGTCTGCCAGCTCCTCCGGCAGTCGGACCAGCGATCCGAGGCGCTCCGCCCAGGTCTTGGCGGCCGCCGCGGTGTCGGGACCGGTCTCCCACAGGTCGGCGGGGTCGGCGGGGAGCAGCGCGTCCAGCAGTGCCCGCCGGTTGGCGCCGCCGAGCGCGCTCAGCCTGACGTCGGCCCGTTCGGCCTGCCGGACCCCCAGGCCCACCAGGGCCAGCCCTGCCGCGTCGAGTTCACCGGTCCCCGCCGCGACGAGGAGGGCCGCCTGTGCGGGGCCTATGCCGGTGGCGGCGTCGAGTGCGACGGGCGCCTCGGGCCGCCACGGCGCGGCGCCGCGCTCGCGGACGAGGCGGATCAGCGGGAGCAGGCGCTCGTGCGGGAGGGCGGGGGTGTACCGCTGGTCCTCGTGGTGGGTGAAGTCGGCGATCTGGCCGAACGCCCCTTCCGGGTCGTGGTCGAGGGCGAGCCAGTGGACGCGGTCGTTGCGCTGGGTGTGCCCGCGGCCGAGGATCACCACCGTGCGGTCGCCGCGGCGCAGCACCTGGCCGAGCCGCTGCTTCTTGCCGACCTGGTCCTCGCTGTCCTCCTCGCAGAGCATGACCTGCCGCAGGGCGCCCGCGGGGTTGGCGAGCGGGCCGGTGGCGACCGCTTCCAGGAGGAGCAGCAGTGCCTCCCGGTGTTCGCCGGTGGTGGTGGGGGCGGTGGCGCGGTAGGCGAGGGGGCCCAGGGCGTCCAGGAAGGGCAGCCAGCCCAGGTCGATGCCGGGGACGGTGTGGGTCTCGCTCGTCCAGCCGTCGCCGAGTGCCGGCAACGGGGTGGGGTCGGGCAGCGGCTTGCCGTCTGCGGGCCTGCCGGACAGGACCTGGTTGACGGAGAGGATCTGCTGGAGGCCGCTCCACTTCGCTTCGCGCCCCCAGTAGCCGTATCGGCCCGGCGCGGCGAGCCCGTCCACGGCGGCGGTCAGGGTCGCGTCGTCCCCGTGGACGGGCCGGTGGTCGGCGTACATCCCGTCGCCGTGCCGCTTCCCGCCGTGCGGTTCGGCCTGCGGGGGTGCTGCGTACGCGGCGATGTCGGCGCGATGGCGGGCGGCCGTCCGCACGAGCACGCTCACGCCGGTGAGCAGCCGGGCGTCGGTCAGCGCGGGGAGCGCCGTGGCGACGGCCGCCTCGATGAGCTCGTCCGCGGAGGGGCCGTTGTACGACTTGTCGGCGTCGACCGCGGCCTTTCGCTTGGCCAGTGCCGTGTCGACGGCGTCGAGGAGGGTCGCGATCTGCGCGTCGGTGACCGCGCGCAGGGTGGCCGAGCCCCGCTCGTCGCGCGGGCGCAGGGCGTGCCAGAACGCGGGCGGCGGGACGTACCGGGTGCCGGCGGCGTACTCGCCGCCCTGCTCTCCCAGGGGGGCCGATCCCAGCGCGTCGGTGGTGACGGCGCCCGCCGGATAGAGCTCGACGGTGCCGCCGACGACGGCGGCGAGGGGCTCGGCTCCGCCCGGCAGCCGCAGGGCGCCCAGCGGTACGGGTTGGTCCCGGCGGCCCGGCGCGACGGCCAGGGTGACGGTCCGCCCGTCGGGGGTCCCGGAGGTGACGCGTCGGTCGGGGTCCTGTCCCTCGGTGCGCACCCAGCGGCCCAGGACGGTGCCGTCGGTGCCGAACGGCGTGGTCTCCAGGCCCGGGAGCAGTGGCAGGACCTCGCATTCCTCGGTCACGAGGCGGGCGCCGTCACGGATTCCCGACTGCAGGAAGGCGGGCAGCGAAGCACGCCCGTGGGTGCCGCCCGCCGGGTCGTACTCGACCCAGCAGTGGTCGCGGCCCTGCTTGCCCTGGCGCCAGTGGCCGGTGCCGTCGCCCAGCACGGGGCGGGTGGACGGCAGGGTGGTGTCGCCCGCGTGCAGGGTGCGGCCGCCCGTGGCGCGGCCACCGCCGGGCAGGGGCAGCGACGGGGAGCCGACGTCCTGCCCGTTCCACCACTGCGGCAGCTGCTCGCCGCCGAGGGTGAAGGGTTCGCCGGGGCGGTTCGACCAGTACGCGCGCTGCTTGCCGTCCTCCGCCCAGATGACCAGCAGTTCGCCGTCGGTGTACCGGAAGCGGGGGCGCCGCCAGCGGTCCAGGTCGGCGGGCAGGCGCAGCTCGTGTTCGAGCAGCACCCCTTCGGGGCCGACCACGACGGCCGTGTGGCGGTTGGCGAGGACCAGGGCGGGCCAGGCCTCGGCGACCACCATCCAGTGGTGCTGGTCGCTCCGGTCGGTGTCGAGCCGCCGGTAGGTCTCTTCCAGGGCGGGCCAGCCCAGTTCGTCCAGGACGCCGGCGCGCAGGGTGGCCCCGAGGACCGGCGCCAGGTCGTGGGCGGCGATCCGGGCGATGGCCTCCGCGTTGACCTGGCCGGCGACCGAACGGAAGGACGACAGGCGGCGGAGCGCCGCTCGCGAACCGGGCAGTCCCGCCGCCCCGGTGAGTTCCGCGGCGCGATCGCGCAGCCAGTCGTGGAGCACGGCGCCGAGCACCGGGTGGGCGGCGATCGCGGCGAGCACGGGGTCCTTCGAGCGGTGGCCGTTCATTGCGTTCAGCGCGTCGTACAGCAGTCCGCGCAGGCGGGGGCGGGCTGCGACGGCCGTCAGGTCGCGGCGGCCCGGGGTGTCGTCGCCGATCCAGCGCTCCAGCGGGAGGTGGACGTTGGCGCCCGCGGCCGGTTCGGTGACGGGGATGTCCCAGGCCACGCAGGCGTCGAGCAGGTCCAGGTCGGCGCCCGCGTGCCAGCGTCCCTGGAAGAGGTCGACGGGGCGGCCGTCGGCGCGCAGCCGGGGGGCCATGCGCTCGACGAGGGCGAGGGTGTGCGCGCAGCGCTGCGAACTGGACGAGCCGTGCTTGCGGTGCAGGGCCCAGCGGCTGAGCCAGTCCGCGGGGTCGACGCCGTCCGTGCTCTCCGCGTCGGTGAGCAGGGCGTCCGCGCCCGTCTCCGCGAGCAGCGAAAGCCAGGCCTCGTCGGCCTTGCGGTCATCGCCGAGGCCGGTCGGCATGATCTCCAACAGGCGGGTACGGATCTCCGGTCGTGCGGCGGCGAGCGCCACCAGGGTCGGGCGGTAGGCGGTCCAGAACGACGCGGGGGCCCGGACGATGCTCGGTGAGGTGATCAGGTCGCCGACGAAGGCGCTCTCGGCGGTCTCCCGGTCCAGGCCCGCGGCCTTGACGAGGGCGCGGGCGTCCTGCGGCAGGGCGGCGTACGGAGCCATGCCCGCACCGCAGCGTTCGACGGCGAGCTGCCGGAACTGCGCCCAGGCCTCGGCCGGGTCGAGGCGACGCGAAAGGTCCTGCGCGTGGTCCTTGAGCGCCTTGACGGTCAGGGCCCCGGCGAAGGCGAACTCCAGGAAGACGGCCCGCTGCCGCTCCTCGTCGACCGGCAGGCCGTGGACGCGCTCGGCGGCGCGCGCCTTGCCGAAGAGCGTCGCGGCGTAGGTGGTGTTGTCGTGCTGGAGGAAGACGCGTGCGGCCTGCTCGTAGAACGTCGGCAGGAAGTGCGGTACGGCGCGGCCTAGCCGGGTGGCGAGTGCCTCGAAGCCGTCCTTGGCGGCGCCGGCCCGGGACTTTGCCTGGCGGGCCAGCCGTTCCATGTCCTTGACCAGGGCCAGCGCGTGGTGGCCGTTGGCCGGATCGTTGACCAGGGCCCAGGCGGGGAAGCCCAGTGTCTCGCGGCGTATCTGCCCCACCTCGGGGGCGTCGGGCTCGCGGGCGAGTCCGAGGAAGTCCAGTGCCAGGTCCTCGGCCTCGCCCAGGGTGCCCGCGACCAGGCGCACCACGCGCCGGTCGTCCAGGGCCGGGTGGGTGTACGTGCGGGCTGTGAGGGTGTCGGCGTCGTCACGGGCGACGGTGCCGGCGCGCAGGATCGCCCCGGCGTCCAGCAGGGCCGCGGCCCGGGTGATGTCGTCGGTGTTCATGCCGCCTGCTCCTCGTCCTCGATGTCGCGTCCCGCGTACAGGGCCGCCGCCATGCGCATGCCTTCCGACCAGGCGACCGGGCCGATCTGTCCGGCGGTCAGTGCCCGGCCCGCGGCGTCGGTCCAGGTCAGCGAGCCGGTCTCGGTCCGCTCGTAGCTGTCGTAGTCGCCGATCCAGATGCGCGCCTCGACCGCCCGGCCGTCCTCGACGACCGGGCACACCGCCTGGCCGCCGCGGGCCCGGTAGCCGAGCTGGGTGGTGCGCCCGTGGAGGAACCGCAGTTCCTTGAAGGCGCCGCCCGCGTACTCGTCGACCGAGGCGGTCTCCGGGTCCAGTTCCGCCGGGCGGTGCCAGACCTCGCGGAAGAGCTGCTGCACCCGCTGGTCCACGGTGAGTTCGACCGCGAACTCGCGGAGTTCTTCCAGGTCCGCCAGCAGTACCGGGTGCGGGATGCGGACCAGCTCGGGGCTGATGCGCACCGTGTCGCCGTCGAGGTCGACCAGGCCGAGGCCCCGGACGGGGTCGGCGTCACGCAGGAAGCCGGCGACTTCGCCGTCCTCGCCCGTGACAACGAGGTCGTACAGCGCGGAGCGCCAGGCCGTGTCCGGCCACACCTGGGCGATCGCCGCGATGGGGACGGGCAGCGAGCGCACCATCCAGCGCTCCACGTCGGCGACGCATTGGCGTTCGTGCCGGTCCAGCCACTCCACCAGCTGGCGCAGTCCGACCACGGCCGGGTCGTCCGCGAGTTTCCCCGGGACCGTCTTCAGCCGGCGACCCGCCGCATTGCGGCAGACCACTTTCCCGTCGTCGAGGGCGACTTCGTAGTCGCCGGCCGGAACCCACCCCATGTGCTGTCTCCTCGGTCAGACGGCCTGGTCCGGGGCATGGCACGGCATGGCACACCCCCGGTCGCAGCGCCGCCGCGATCACGTTGGTGTGACTCTAGGGGCAGCCTCGGACAATGCCTCCGGAGCACTACAGGGAGGACGGATCACGCCCGCGGGGCCCGGAGCGATGCCCCGGACCGACGCGCGTCCCTCGCCGGACTCGACGTGGACCGGCCGTCGTGGGTGCGGTGTGAAATCCCGAAATCGCAGGCCGTCGGCGGAGGTACGTACGTCAAGTGCCGGCTGCCCTCTGCGGGTCCGCGGCTCCCCCCTGGTTCCTCGTACGCACCGGCGGGCAACTGCGATGCCCGGGCTGTGCGTGCCGCGACGGCCGGCTGCGCTTCCTTCCAGGCGCCGTCTCGTTGACCCGGTCACTCGACCATTGGAGGCGCACCCCATGCTCAGGACATCCCCCGCCCGGCGGCTCTCGGTGGTACTGGCGACGGCCTCCGTCATCGCGGGTGCGGCGGGGATCAGTCCCGCGCATGCGGTGGAGCGGTGCAAGGCGTCGTCCAAGACCGTCGACAACCCCGCCTACAGCGGAGCCTGGCCCGACAACTGGAAGTTCACCGTCAAAGCCTGTGTCACCGGATCCGGCGGCATCATCCGGCACTGGGCGACGCTCTCCTGGGACCTGCCTGAAGCCTCCACCGGCCCGGGCCCCGTCTTCAACGCCACGGGCACGTACGTCGAGGTGACGGCGATGACCGTCGGAGGCGGTATGGCCGTCACCAGGCGCACCGACCTGGCCCGGGCACTCAACAGGACGAAGGACGGGTCCACGACCCCCGCGGCCTACTCCTCACAGTGGTCCGCCCGACACCGCCTCGTCACCGACGTGATCTTGTTCCTCGACTGGAAGGGCGACGGGAAAGGCGCCCAGAAGATCCGCTTCGCTCCTTCACCCTCCCTCCCCGGCTCGGCGCGATGAAACCGGCGCCGCCCATTCCTGCCTGTCGGGACCGAAGGTGCGCGACGGGATCCAGGGAGTGCTGTGGAGGAGGCGGCGGGTCATCTGGGCCCAGCCGAGGGGGGCTGCGGCGATCACCCATGCGTCGGGGGTGGGCGCTGTCAGGCGGCGGGCCGGGCGTAGCCAGGAGGCGGCGTGTTCGGGCCAGGTGACCGTGTCCAGGACTTCGCCGCCGCGGGAGCGCCAGGCCGTGGCGAAGGCCGACGCGGCGGCGGCCGAAGCACTGTCGCGGCTGTGGCCGATGACCACCGTCTTCGCCCCTGATCGGGCCACGAGGGTGACGAGGGCCACCAGTTCGGCCTCGGTGTGCGGGGCGGGGGGTGGGAGCGCGGCGTAGGCAGCTGCCTCGGCCGGACCGAGCAGGGGCGATCTCTTCATTCCTGGGCTCCGTTTCTCCAGCAGGTGCACCCGGTCAGGCCGCGTCGTGGAAGACCAGGACTCCTCGTATGTCTTCACAAACAACGATGATCATCGGTGGCCGTACCCGTTCCCCGCCCCGCCCTTACCACCAAGATCACGAGGGCTTCGGGCTGCCCTCGCATGATGTGGCTGCCATCACACTCCGGTGGTGTCACATCTGATGCCGCTGCCCTGTCCTATTACTGAAGCCGAAGAAGGGATCGTGAGGATGAAGGCCGTCATCGTGTGCGCCTCCGTGTCGCACGGAAATACGCGTCGTGTCGCCGACAGCATGGCCCAGGTACTGGGCGCGAAGGTCGTCTCGCCCGAGCAGGCCGACTTGGCGGAGCTGGCCGGTGCCGACCTTGTGGGATTCGGCTCGGGTGTCTTCTATCAGAGGCTCCACCCCCGCCTCACCGACTTCGTCAAGGCCCTGCCCACCGGGCGGGGCCGGGCATTCGTGTTCGCCACCAGCGGGCTTCCCGAGCTGCCGCTGGCACCTTTCACCCGCACCTTGGTCCAGCTCCTCGAAGGCAAGGGCTTCGAGGTGGACGGGAACTTCTCGTGCCGGGCGTTGGACACCATGATGCCCTTCAAGCTGGTCGGCGGTATCCAGAAACAGCGGCCGAACGACGGGGACCTGGCCGCTGCGCGGGCGTTCGCCGCGCGACTGCGGGACCGGCGAGAGCCGGTGTCCTGACACATGCCGCTCCGGGGCTCCCCCGCATCCCCGACCAGCAAGATCACGATCTACAGCTGGAGTAATAATCAGCAGCGCGTACGGGACAAAGGCCGGCGTCCCGGCCCAGGCGGCGAGTCGCCTGAGCCGCGATACACCGGCCGACACTGACCTAGGTGGCGGGGAGGAGGTCGGTGACGAGGGTGGCGAATTCCTCGGGGTCGAGGATGCGGATGCCCAGTTCCTCGGCCTTGGCGCGCTTGGAGCCGGCCTTCTCGCCCGCCACCAGGAGGGTGGTGCGCTTGGACACCGACGACGACGCCTTCCCGCCGGCCCGCTCGATCAGCTCGTTCATCTCGTTCCGGGACAGCACCGCAAGGGGGCCGCTCATGGAGCCGGTCACCACGACGGCCTGGCCGGTCAGCGGGCCGCCCGCCTTGTCCTCGCCGTCGCTCGCACCGCTCGCATCGGTTGACTCGGTTGCCTCGGTTGCGGGCTGCTGCGGCTCGGTGACCTGCGTGCCGACCCGCTGGGCCTGGAGCCTGTCGAGGAGCGGTGCGAGTTCGAGGAGTTCGGCCGCGATGACGCGGGCCTTCTCGGTGCCGATGCCGTCGACTGTGGCCAGCACGTCCGCGTCGGCGGCCCGGATCGCGGCCATCGAGCCGAAGTGCGCGGCAATTCGCCGGGACATCGTGCGCCCGGTGCCGCGGACACCGAGGGCGCAGAACACACGGTTCAATGCGGCCCCGCGGGCAGTCTCGATCGCGGCCAGGAGGTTGGCGGCGCTGGTCTCGCCCATCCGCTCCAGACCGAGGAGCTGCTCGCGGGTCAGCGTGAACAGGTCGGCGACGTCCTTGACCAGACCGGCGTCCACCAGCTGGATCGCGCGCGTGCCGCCGAGGCCTTCGATGTCGAGCTGGTCGCGGCCGGCCGCGTAGATCACCGAGGCCACGGCCTGACAGCCGCGGCCGCGCACGCACCGCCACCGCTGCTCGGAGGTGTCGATCGCGTCGCCACAGCGGGGGCACACCTCGGGGAAGACGATCGGGCTCTCGGCGCCGGTGCGCTGGTCGACCAGCGGTGCCTCGACCCGGGGGATCACGTCGCCGGCC
>NZ_JBHWMB010000097.1:18131-25213 GCF_042730015.1 Streptomyces sp. NPDC059957
GTAGACGAACACCTGGTCGCCGATCATGAGCCCGCGACGGGTGATGTCGGACGGATTGTGGAGCGTGGCGTAGGTGACCGTCACCCCGTCGATGACCACGGGCTCCAGGACGGCGCGCGGGGCGATGATCCCGGTCCGGCCGACGTTCCACTCCACCGCGAGCAGGCGCGTCACCTTGTGTTCGGCCGCCAGTTTCCGGGCCACCGCCCATCTGGGGGCTCGCGAGCCGCTGCCGGCCTGCTGCTGGTCCTCTGCCGTGTCGGCCTTGACGACGACACCGTCGATCCCGAACGGCAGGTCTGCGCGCAGGCCGGCGATCACGTCGATGCGCTCTTGCACCTGCTCCACGGTCTCGCAGCGCATCGGGGCGGCGGCCGTGCTGGCGGCCGTGTTCGCGCCGAGCGCGGCCAGGTTCTCCAGCAGGGCGACATGGCCGAGGTCGTTCAGGCCGATCGCGCTGTAGGCGAAGAAGGTCAACTCGATCCGGTAGGGGCGGTCCTTGGCGCGCAGGGTGCCGGCCGCTCCGCTGCGCGGGTGCGCGAAGGGCGTGGCCTCGTGGGCGAGCCGGATCCGGTTGGCCTCCTCGAACTGTTCGGTCGTCAGCAGCACCTCGCCGCGCAGCTCGATGTCGATCGCCTCGGTGAGTAGCGGGGGCAGACCGAGAACGGCGTCGGCGGCGTGGGTGATGTCCTCGCCGGCCAGGCCGTCGCCGCGGGTGAGGACCTGAACGAGCCTGCCACCGCGGTAGCGAGCGGCGATCGCGAGGCCGTCGAGCTTCGGCTCCACGCACCACCCGGCCACGGGGTGCCCCAGACGCCGTTCCAGCCCCGCGGCCCACTCGGCGAGCTCGTCGGCGTCGAAGACGTTGTCGAGGGAGAGCATGGGAACCGAGTGCGGCACGTCACCCTGCACTGCCCCGCCCGCCACCTTCCCGGTCGGCGACTGGGCCAGCACCTCGTCCGGGTGGGCCTCCTCGTAGGCGGCGATGGCGCGGAGCAGCCCGTCGTATTCGTCGTCTCCGAGCGGGGTGGTCCCGTCGCCGTAGTACGCGGCCGACGCCGCCACGGCGGCGGTCACGGCCTCGGTGTAGGCGAGAGGGGAAAGCAGGGCGCTGTTTTCGGTCATGCAGGTCATCATGCTGCCCGGCACTGACAACGCCGCCGGAGCTCCCCCGTGCCACAGCACACAACCGACCGCTCTGCGGCAAAGGGGGGAACGACAAAGGGGGAACGACAAAGGCGGTGAGCTAACCTGCCCCGCATGCACAGACAGTTCACCGGCTGGCCTGAACAGGCCATGGATGTGTTGTGGCAGCTCCAGGGCGAACCGACCCACACGACCCGCGAGCGTTGTCGCGCGGACCGCGAACGCCTGGTCCGGCAGCCGATGATCGCCCTGCTCAACGAGGTCGCGGACGCCGACTCCCGGTACGAGGACTTCTCCGTCTGGCACTACCGCACCAACTCCTGGTGGTGGCAGCACCAGAGCGCGGTGATCCGCCTCGACCGCAAGATCGAGATCGGTCTCCGCTTCTCCCTGGACGGCCTGCGGATCCAGGGCGCTTGGTGGTACCCCGATCCCGGCCAGGTCGACAGGTTCCGCAAGGCCGTGGCCTCCGAGGGGAGCGGCCGCGAACTGTCCGCCATCGTCGAGGACGTGCGGAAGAAGGGCTACGAGATCTCCGGGGACGTGATGAAACGTCCCCCGCGCGGCTTTCCGACGGACCACTCCCGTACGGACCTGCTGCGCCACCGTTCCCTGATCGCCGCCCGTCCCCTCGGCTGTGAGGAATGGCTGCACACCCCCGAGGCGGTCGACCGGGTCCTTGCGGCTGCCGCAGACCTGGACGCACTGCTCACGTGGCTGGTCCGCCACGTTCAGCATGCCGCCTGACATCACGAGCGCGCCGCGCGGCGCGGGAGGGTGTCAGCTGCTGAGGTCGAACACGCCCCACGCGGTGAACAGCTCGGCCTGGACGTAGATCCTGCCTCCCCGGCCACCAACCCGCCGGCGGCCGGGCACGAGTCCATCGGGCAGGGTGAGCAGGCCGACGTCCGTTGCCTCGACGGATGTTTCGGTGAGCTCTCCGTGTGCGAGTCCGTCCCGCTCCCCGCCGTAGCCGCCGTAGAAGACCACCCGATCGCCGTGGACCGCCACCGCTTTGGCGCCCTCCCGTACGCGGTTCGCCCACACCCTCACGGGCCGGTCGGGGCGTATCTCGACGAGCGGGAAGTCCGTGTACGGGCACGCCCAGGCGGCGGTGCCCGACACGTTCAGGGCGTAGCAGTCGAAGAGACCGGGGATTCCGGCTCCGTCCGAGGTCCAGGCGAGCCGGCCCGTGGCGCTCCAGCGGCGGATCCCGGCCGGGTTCTCGTCGAAGTGCCCCACCCAGATGTGGCCGGCCTCGTCCACGAGCAGGTTCTCGATGGCGTCCCCGACGGAGAAGGACGAGGTCTCGCGGCCGAGCGCGTCGAAGACCTGGACCTGGTTCGCGTCCTCGTACCGGCGGGCGCGGGCCGCTGCGACGACGAACCCGCCGTCGGGCAGGCGGTCCAGCTGCGGCCAACGGGCCCGCACCGCGCTCAGCTCGGTGAGTTCGACGTTGCCGCCCGGATGGACGGAGACGACCAGGGCGTCGAAGGGCCGGGCATCACCGCCGGGCTGCGGAGCGTGTTCGGCAAGCAGCCAGTGGGCGGCGCCGAAGACATCGACCGTACTGGTCAGGACATGGCGGTCGTGGTGCGCTCGGGGGAGGCGGGCGTAGGGAACGAGGGCGGTCTTCTGCACGGGCGGTCTCTCCAGGGTGGGTGGTCACGGCCATCGGGCACTGCGGTGAGCAGCCGTCGGCGGCGCGCGAGCGGAGGAGAGGGGAGCAGGGCGCCTAGGCCGCATGGCCCTTTCTACGGCCGGCGTCAGGCCGTCCTGCTCGGGGAGCGGCTCCGCGGGGCTCCTCTCACGGCGATCCACCACGGCCCGCTCGCGCGCGCGGAGCAGACGGCGCAGCTGGTCCGTGAGCAGCTCGACGATGTTCCCCTGCGGCGTTCCGGGCAGGCCGGCGACTACATTCCCTACATGCCGCAGCGCGAGGAGCTGCCGTCGGAATCGGCCGACGCCATGCTCGGTCACCTGGCTCAGTTCCCGGTCGAGGAACGTGAACAGGGCCCCGGCCTGGCCAAGGAGGCTCTCGCGCTGTTCACAGGCCCCGTCGCCGGCGATGAGCCGCGCCACGAGCTCGTCGTCACGCACAACTTCCTCATCGGCTGGCTCCTGCGGGCCGCCCTTGACGCGCCGGAGTGGCGCTGGATGGGCATCAACCACGCCAACGCCGCGCTTACCGTCATCCGCTACGCGCCCGGCCGGCCCCCGTCCGTTCTCCTCTTCAACGACACCGGCCACCTCCCCGTCGACCTGCGATGGACCGGCTTCCCGCCCGACCTCCACATCTGAGCGCATCGGTCCCCCATCGTCGGCGGTCGCCAGCCGAAGACCCGGTGACGACGCCTGTCGGAAGCCACTGAACTGCAGCGGTGCTTGGGAAGCCGGCGACCCGAAGGCTACGCGAACCGCCCTTCCGGCCGGCTCGCTATGGGGTGGCCGCGCGGAAGAGGGCCAGGAGGGCCTGGGCCGATGGGGAATCCGCGTCGAAGAACTGCGTGGCCAGCGCGGGTGGCACGGCCGCTCCGTGCATGCGGACCTCGTGGCAACCAAAGCAGAACACCGCTTCGAACAGCGCCAGCTCGAGGGAGTCCTCGTACGCCCGGACGCTCCAGCCCGGCGCGAAGCCGCAGCGGTGTTGTCCGCTGCCGGGCAGGTTCTCGATCAAGGTCAGAGCGTCGGTGGCCTCGCTCCCGGCCCAGTGGGCGCCCACCCTGCCGGGGTACGGGGCACCCCGCTTGGCCGGGAGGGCGGAGATCCTCACGACCTCGATCAGCACGGTGGCGGCGACGGCTTCGGCGGGGAGCTGCACGTGCGCGCGGGCCACGTCACCGGACTGGGCGGCCGACTTCCACCAGTCGACTAGGCGGACGGCCATCTCGGCCGGCCGCAGCCCCAGAGGGTCGAGACCGAAGTGATCTTCCAGCTCGTGCCGTAGGAACGCGCTGATCTCGGTCACGCCGGCACCGGAACGGAGCCGCCGGCGCAAGGGAGCGAGCATGCAGTCGTACTCGTCGTGCGCATCGTCGGCGACGCCGATGGGATCCCACTCATTGAGCAGACGCCGCAGGCCGTCCTCGGTGGAGGTGTTCCAAGATCGCATCGCCCCAGGCTGCCACCCACGAACGGCCGCCATCACCCGACCCCCTGATCCAATCGAAACCCGGCAAGATCCGGAAGAGACGGCCCAGCCCTGTGACGACCTAGCCCTGTGACGTCCATGGCCAGCGGGCCTCGCGGCCGGCCTCGACGAGGCCGATCATCCGGAACCCGGCGTCCGTCAGGCCGCCGAAGGTGTGCCGGTTGGGGCCGCCCGGGCCGTGGGCGGGCCGGTACCCCGCCAGGTTCCAGGTGTACACCGGGACCTCCTCCGGGACCGGTTCCGCCGGACCGCCGCGCCCTGGGTAGGGGCCCGTCTGCTCGTCGGTGACGATCAGGACCCTCTCGTGGTCCCGGTAGTGGGCGCGCAGCGCCTTGGCGGTGTCGGTGCCCCCGAGGTTCTTGAACCGTTTGAGTACGTCGAGCACCGGCTCCCCGGGCCGGAACTGCACCTGGGCGCTCGACCCTCCGAACTGCACCAGGTCCGCGTCCTCGGCGCGCATCGCCAGCGCGGTGCCGAAAACGGCCGCGGCGTCCGCCCTGGTCAGGGTGGACCGCTCCGAGACGGTGTCGTAGAACATGGAATAGGACCGGTCCACCAGGATCAGGGTCCGGCCGGTCAGGGCCGGTACGTTGGCCAGCGAGTGGCCCAGCGCCACTTCCAGCTGCGCCGACCAGCGCGCCGAGGGTGCGTGGCGGTGGGCGGCCAGGTAGCGGAAGGGGAACTGCCGGGACCGGGCGACCTCCTCGGCGTCCGAGATCCGTGCGGCGACTCCGGCCGCCGCCTCGTCCGAGATCCCGGCCCCGTCGAAGTTGCGCAGGTTGCGCAGGAGTGCCATCGGTCCCATCGAGGGGATCACTGCTTCCCAGACGGTGGCGTCCATCGGTCCCTGGAGCCAGCCCGCCAGGGCCTCCCAGGTCATGCCCGCCGCGGCCAGCCGCTCGGCGCCGTCCGGCGCGGTGACCACGGCCCGCCGCTCGTCCGCCGGCAGGTCCATCAGGGTCCGGTGTGCGGTGAGCAGCCGGTCTCCGGGCGGCGGCGCCGCGGCCTCCGGGTGGTGCCGGCGGTCCAGGGCATGCCGGAACAGCTCGCCCTGCCAGGGCTTGGCCGGGTCGGGTGTGGCATGGACGAGGTTGAGGACGTCGCCGAAGCGGAAGGCTTTGGAAGCGGTGTCGTACTTCAGCAGGGAGCGGGAGGAGTAGAGCCGCCGTACGGCATCGGCGATGCCCCGCTTCACGGGCTGTGGGACGCTCCGCCCGTAGGCGGAGGTCCAGTGGGCGAGCAACTCGCCCGGTTCGTCGGCGCGCTGGAGCACTGAGTCGATGACGGACCGGTTGGACAGCCCCCCGCAGGTGCCGGCGGCGAGCCGTGCCCTGACGTATGCCACCGCGCCGATCAGGGAGGCCGTACGCATGTTTCCCTCGCCTCGGAGCCAGCGCAGCAGGCCGGCCGTCCATGCGGGGTCCTGGAGGGCGAGTTCACCCACGAGGCGGGTGTAGCGCCCGTCGCGTTCCGCGCCGCTCTCGTAGAAGGTCTGCTGGGAGACGAAGTTCCCCACGGCCAGGAGGAAGAGCTCCTCGCGCGGCTCCCGGACGAAGCCGGGGCCGCCTTCGTAAGTGAGCGGGTCCGCCTCGGTGGGGTGAGGTTGGGGCCGCGGAGCGGCCGCGGTACGGGCCGCAGCGGCGGAGACGTTCGGGGCCACGAGCATCTCGGACCATATCTTCGACGTGCGCTGGGTGTAGCGAGGCAGGGAATCCCCCCGGATCCAAGGGCAATGGGGAGCCCCGTCCGCGACGTCCGACGGGTCGGAGGGCCGGGCGGGGCACAGGCGCCCGCGCCACCCCGAGATCAGAAGTGGCCGCGGCGTCACTTGGTTTTCGGAAGGAAGTAGCCGCAGCCGAGCGCATCGGGGGGACGCGGTCGCGCCGTCACATTAGGCAGGGCCACGCACCGCACGCCAGTCAATTAAACGGAGAGAGCAATGGTGGTGGCTGGGGCCCTGCCGGCCCGTGAGACGACCGACCCCCGCTCCGGTCGGACGGGAGCGGGGGTCGGTCGGGTCAGTGCGGGTTCAGGGCTGGTTCAGGACTGGTTCAGGGCTGGTTCAGGGCTGGTTCAGGGCTGGTTCAGGGCTGGTTCAGCACGCGCCGGAGATGGGCGTGTGGCCGACGTACGTGACGCCGCTTGAGTTGATGTCGACGGTTTCACCGGCGTGGCCCATGGTGTGGCTGGCCCATACCGCCTGGCCGGAGGGGTTGTAGACGACGAAGTTGCCGTCGTGCTGGTAGACCGCCCGGTTGCCCGACGACCCGGTGTAGGTGTTGGACGCCCAACAGACGCGGGTGGCGTAGCGGTTCATCTTGTACTCCACCAGGTTGCCATCGGTCTGCATGACGAGGCGCCAGACGAGGTAGTTGCCGAGACCGTCCATGCCGCTGCGCTGGATGGACTCACCCGGCGAGAGGCTCTCACCCCGGTAGAGCCGGTCACCGTACTGATGTTGGGCGGACGCGGATCCGGCGCCGGAAAGCAGCAGACCGGTAACGAGGGCGGTGAGAGCCACGGCTCCCGTGGTGGTGCGGCGCAACTTCGTAAGCAAGACGATCCCCTCCAGATTCGTTCGAGGCCCCTTCGGCCTCTGGAAGTGATGTTCATCCAGCTCACGGCGCCCTGCGATGCTTTCGGTCCCCGCCGAAAGGTACCCATCCGGCGGGCCCGATCGGACAGCACGGCCTAGTAGTGCTTTGTTAGCTGGTCTTGTCACGGCGTGTGTCTGGTAGTTCGCTGGTTGTATGAGGGCTGGGGAGCTTGCTGCGGTACGGGTCCG
>NZ_JBHWMB010000098.1:0-24537 GCF_042730015.1 Streptomyces sp. NPDC059957
CCACCCAGATCAAGTGGGGCCTGGACTACATGAACTCCCGCTACGGCAGCCCCGCCGGCGCCTGGACGTTCTGGCAGAACCACCACTGGTACTAAGCCATCAGCGGCAGCACGCACACGAAAACGCTCGGCCGGGGCTTCCCAGCCGAGCACCTTCCGCCGGTCCACCCAAAACGGCCCCTCCGGCACCGAATCCGGTCGCGCACCGAGCCTTCTCGGCACCGACGCCTCCTGGAAAACGGTCCCGGCCTCTGCCCTGGCGGGCCGCCTCGTTGACGCGGCCCACCGCGTATTGACCACGGCGCCGTCGGCGCCACCCGCGTTCCCCGGTCGCGGCCCGTACGCGCCGCCCGCCCTCCGAGGGCATTCGATATGCCCCGATTCATCCCGCACTTCCTCGGAGTGACGGGGAGTGACTCCCGTCACTTCCAGTGACGGATGGGACATGGCTTCCATGGACCGGGGCAAGCGGGAACAAGCAACACCACTGCGGGTAAGCCGCGGTGCCGAAATCGGAGGTACACCGAGTCGTGTCCGAGCAGACGACCATCCACATCGCAGGGACCTGGCGTTCCGCGGTATCAGGAGCCACCCGAGAGGTCCTCGACCCGGCGGACGCCACGGTCCTCGCCGTCGTCGCCGAGGGCGGCACCGCGGACACCGACGCGGCCGTCAGCGCCGCCCGCGCGGCCTTCGACGGCGGGGAGTGGTCCCAGACCCCCGTCCTGGAGCGCGCCGCACTGCTGCGCCGCACCGCCGACCTGCTCCGCCGCGACCGCGAAAGCCTCGGGCTGCTGGAGAGCCGCGACGCGGGCAAGACCCTGGAAGAGGGCCGCGTGGACGTGGACTGCGTCGCCGACGCCTTCCGCTACTTCGCCGACCTCGTCGCCGGAGAGAGCGCGGGCCGCGTGATCGACGCCGGCACCCCTGACGTCCACAGCGTCGTCGTCCACGAGCCCGTCGGGGTCTGCGCCCTGATCACCCCGTGGAACTACCCCCTCCTCCAGGCCTCCTGGAAGATCGCCCCTGCCCTCGCCGCGGGCAACACCTTCGTGCTCAAGCCCAGCGAGATCACCCCGCTGTCCACGGTGGCCCTCATCGGCCTGCTGGCGGAGGCCGGACTGCCGGCCGGCGTCGCGAACCTGGTCACCGGACCCGGCGACCCCGTCGGCGCGCGCCTCGCCGCCCACCCCGACGTCGACCTCGTCTCCTTCACCGGCGGTCTCACCAGCGGTACGAAGGTGATGCGCGCGGCCGCGGACTCCGTCAAGAAGGTCGCACTCGAACTCGGCGGCAAGAACCCCAACGTCGTCTTCGCCGACGCCTGCGCCACCGAGGAGGGCTTCGACACCGCCGTCGACCAGGCCCTCAACGCCGCCTTCATACACAGCGGCCAGGTCTGCTCCGCCGGCTCCCGGCTCATCGTCGAGGAGAGCGTCGCCGAGCGCTTCGTCGCCGAACTCGCTCGCCGGGCCGACCGGATCCGCCTCGGCCGCGGCACCGACCCGGCCGTGGAGTGCGGACCGCTGGTGTCCGCCGCCCAGCGCGAACGCACCGAGGAGTACGTGGCCTCCGCCCTCGCCGAGGGAGCCGTTCTCCGCTCCGGCGGCGAACGCCCCGACGGGCCCGGCTATTTCTACCGGCCGACCGTACTGGACGGCTGTCACCGCGGGATGCGCGTCGTACGGGAGGAGGTCTTCGGGCCGGTCCTGACCGTCGAGACCTTCCGTACCGAGGCCGAAGCCGTCGCGCTCGCCAACGACACCGAATACGGCCTCGCCAGCGCGGTGTGGACCTCCGACCCGGGCCGCGGCCGCCGCGTGGCCGGCCGGCTGCGCCACGGCACCGTCTGGATCAACGACTTCCACCCCTACCTCCCGCAGGCGGAGTGGGGCGGCTTCGGCAAGTCCGGCATCGGGCGCGAACTGGGCCCGTCGGGCCTCGCCGAGTACCGCGAGACCAAGCACGTGTACCAGAACCTCGCCCCGCGCCCCGTGCGCTGGTTCGCGGGCTGAAGGAGGAGCAGAGCATGACCACCCCCACGCACGGCCCCACCCACACGCCCACCCACACCCCCACGGAGCAGGAGTACGACTACGTCATCGTCGGCGGCGGCACCGCCGGCTCGGTGATCGCCTCCCGCCTGACCGAGGACCCGGATGTCACCGTCGCCGTCATCGAGGGCGGCCCCAGTGACGTCGACCGCCCCGAGGTGCTCACCCTGCGCCGCTGGATGGGCCTGCTCGGCGGCGAGCTCGACTACGACTACCCCACCACCGAGCAGCCCCGCGGCAACTCGCACATCCGCCACAGCCGCGCCCGCGTCCTCGGCGGCTGCTCCTCGCACAACACCCTGATCGCCTTCAAGCCGCTCCCGTCCGACTGGGACGAGTGGGCGCAGTCGGGAGCCGAGGGCTGGCACGCGGCCGCCATGGAGCCGTACTTCGACAGGCTCCTCAACAACATCGTCCCGGTGGCCGAGAAGGACCGCAACGCCATCGCGCGCGACTTCGTCGACTCCGCGCAGACCGCCCTGGGCGTCCCGCGCGTCGAGGGCTTCAACCGAAAGCCCTTCCACGAGGGCGCCGGTTTCTTCGACCTCGCCTACCACCCCGAAGACAACAAGCGCTCCTCCGCGTCGGTGGCCTACCTCCACCCCGTCATGGACGAACGCCCCAACCTCCGGATCCTCCTGGAGACCTGGGCCCACCGCCTGGAACTCGACGGCACCCGTGCGCGCGGAGTCCACGTACGCGCCTCGGACGGGACGGAATCCCTGGTCACCGCCCGCCGCGAGGTGCTGGTGTGCGCCGGCGCCGTGGACACCCCGCGGCTGCTGCTGCACTCGGGCATCGGTCCGCGCGCGGACCTGGAAGCCCTCGGCATCCCGCCGGTGCACGACCTGCCCGGGGTCGGGGAGAACCTGCTCGACCACCCCGAGTCGGTGATCGTCTGGGAGACCGAGGGCCCGATACCGGAGAACTCCGCGATGGACAGCGACGCGGGGCTGTTCGTCCGGCGCGATCCCGACTCCGTGGGGCCCGACCTGATGTTCCACTTCTACCAGGTCCCCTTCACCGACAACCCTGAGCACATCGGCTACGAACGCCCCGCCCACGGCGTGTCGATGACCCCCAACATCCCCAAGCCGCGCAGCCGCGGCCGCCTCTACCTGACCAGCGCGGACCCCGAGGTGAAACCGGCCCTGGACTTCCGCTACTTCACGGACGAGGACGACTACGACGGCCGGACCCTGGTGGACGGCATCAAGCTCGCGCGGCAGATCGCCGCGACCCAGCCCCTGGCCGGCTGGCTCAAGCGAGAGGTGTGCCCCGGCCCGGACATCACCGGCGACGAGGAGCTGAGCGCCTACGCCCGCTCCGTCGCGCACACCGTCTACCACCCGGCCGGCACCTGCCGGATGGGCGCCGACGACGACCCCGGGGCCGTCGTGGGCCCGGACCTGAAGATCCGCGGGCTCGAAGGCATCCGCATCGCGGACGCCTCCGTCTTCCCGACGATGCCCGCGGTCAACCCGATGATCGGAGTGCTCATGGTCGGCGAAAAGGCAGCCGAACTGCTGTCCCGGGAAGGCGGTACCCGATGAACACCACCACCCCCGCCGCGCCCGTCGCCGGCCCCGCCGAGTCCCCCGTCTTCTCCGTGGACGGCCTCTGGAAGGTCTTCGGGCCCGACAAGGCCGCCGCGAAGGTCCCCGGCTCCGCCGACGCCGACCTGTCCGCCACCGAACTGCGCGAGCGCACCGGCTGCACCGCGGCCGTCCGCGACGTCACCTTCGACGTCCGCAAGGGCGAGGTCTTCGTCGTGATGGGCCTGTCCGGTTCCGGCAAGTCCACCCTCGTACGCTGCCTCACCCGGCTCATCGAGCCCACCGCCGGAAGCCTGTCCATCGACGGCGAGGACGTCCTCGCCATGGACGCCACCCAGCTGCGTGCCCTGCGCCGCCACCGCACGGCCATGGTCTTCCAGCACTTCGGCCTGCTCCCGCACCGCACGGTCCTCGACAACGTGGCGTACGGACTGGAGATCCAGGGCGTCGGACGCGGTGACCGCCGGCACAAGGCCGGCGAACTCGTCGCCAAGGTCGGCCTCGAGGGACTGGAGGACCGGCGCCCCGGCCAGCTCTCGGGCGGCCAGCAGCAGCGCGTCGGTCTCGCCCGCGCCCTCGCCGCCGACCCCGAAGTGCTGCTGTTCGACGAGCCGTTCAGCGCACTCGACCCCCTCATCCGCCGCGAGATGCAGGAGGAGGTCGCCCGGCTCCACCACGAAGAGGGCCGCACCATGGTCTTCATCACTCACGACCTCGCCGAGGCCCTGCGCCTGGGCGACCGGATCGCGCTGATGCGCGACGGCCGCATCGTGCAGCTCGGCACGCCCGAAGAGATCGTCGGCTCGCCCGCCGACGAGTACGTACGGGACTTCGTCCGCGACGTCCCCCGAGAACAGGTGCTCACCGTCCGCACCGCGATGCGCCCCGCCACTGCCGACGAGGCCGAACAGGGACCCGCGCTCCACCCCGCCACCACCGTGGTCGAGGCCATCCAGGCCGTAGCCCGCAGCGGTGGCTCGGCCCGCGTCGTCGACCGCGGCCGCTGCCTGGGCGTCGTGGACGACGCGGGGCTGCTCGCCGTCGTGGCCGGGCTCCCGGCCACCACCGGACGGGGGGTGGCGGCATGACCTGCCCGGCCCGTCCCACGGCCCCCGTCCCCGATGCCCGGAGGTGGTGCGCATGACCGCGACCCCGACCCACACCCCGCCCGACACCCGCACCGCCGCCCCTTCGGAAGCCCCGCAGTCCTCCGAACGGCCCGCCGGCCCGCGTCCCTCCGGCACCGAGTCCGCTCCGCAGGACCGCCCCCGAGGACCCCTGGCCGCCCTCGCCGCGCGCCGCGGGGTCGTCCTCCCGATGGGCCTCGCCGTCGCCCTGCTGATCCCGCTCGCCGTGGCCTTCCCGGGCGCCGGCAGCTGGCCCGCGGCCCTGGCCGTCGACCTGACCGGCCCGCTCGGCCGCGCCGGCGACTGGATCATCGACCACCGCGACAACCACCCGCTGTTCCTCTACTTCTTCGGCCACATCAGCAACGCCGTCGTGGAGTCCGTCCGCGCCGTGTACGTACTCCTCCTCGCCGCCGGCTGGACCGGGGTCACCGCCCTGGCCGCCCTGGTCGCCTGGCGCCTCGCCGGCATCCGGCTCGCCCTGACCTGCGCCGCCGCTTTCGCCGCCTGCGGACTGCTCGGCATGTGGGTGCCGACCATGCAGACCCTCGCGCTGATGGTCGTCGCCGTCGCCGCCTCCGTCGTACTCGGCGCCCTGCTCGGCCTCGCCGCGGGGCTCTCCCCGCGCGCCGACCGCGCCCTGCGTCCCGTACTCGACACCATGCAGATCCTGCCGGCCTTCGCGTACCTGCTGCCGATGGTGCTGGTCTTCGGCATCGGCGTGCCCGCCGCCGTCCTCGCCACCGTGGTCTACGCCGCCCCGCCCATGGCCCGGCTCACCGCCCTCGGCCTGCGCGACGCGGACCCGGGCGTCATGGAAGCCGCGGCCTCGCTCGGCGCCACCGGACGCCAACGCCTCCTTACCGCCCGGCTCCCGCTCGCGCGCCTGCAGCTCCTGCTCGGCGTCAACCAGGCCATCATGACGGGCCTGTCCATGGCCGTCATCGCCTCCGTGATCGGCGCGGGCGGCCTCGGCGACCGCGTCTACCAGGCCCTCGCCTCCGTGGACGTCGGCGCCGCCCTGGCCGCCGGCATCCCGATCGTGCTGCTCGCCGTGGTGCTGGACCGCACCGCCGACGCCGCGGGCCGCCGGATCGGCGCCGCTCCCGTGCGCGCCCACGAACAGCACCTGCTCCGCCGGGTGTTCTCCGGCTGGTACGGCCGCCTGCTCACCCTCCTCGCGGCGGTTGCCGCCGCCGTCGCCGGCCGCATCGCCGGCAGCTCCCTGTGGCCCGAGTCCTGGACCGTGTCCCTGGCCGATCCGGTGAACTCGGCCGTCGCCTGGATGACCGACCACCTCTACTCCGGCGTACCCGTGGTCGGCGGCACCGCTGACTGGGCCGCCCGCTTCACAGGCTGGATCCTCGACCCGCTGCGCAGCGGGCTCCAGGCCGCTCCCTGGTGGCTGCTCCTGCTGGCGGCCTGCGCGCTCGCCCTGCTCGCGGGCACCTGGCGCACCGCGCTCACCGCGGTACTCGCCCTGGGCGCCGTCGGCGTGCTCGGCGTGTGGGAGGCCTCCCTGGACACGCTCTCCCAGGTCCTGGCCGCCGTGGCGGTCACGCTCGTACTGGGCTTCGCGATCGCCGTGGGAGCCGCCCGCAGCGCCCGCGCCGAACGTCTGCTGCGGCCCGTCCTCGACGTGTGCCAGACCCTGCCGCAGTTCGTCTACCTCATCCCCGTGGTCGCGCTGTTCGGCGTCGGTCGCGCACCGGCCGCCGCGGCCGCCGTGGTGTACGCGCTCCCGGCCGTCGTTCGGATCACCGTCCAGGGCCTGCGCGAGGTGGACGCGACCGTCGTGGAATCCGCCCGGTCGCTCGGAGCCACCCGCTCACAGCTACTGCGGCAGGTCCAACTGCCATTGGCCCGGCCCGCGTTGCTGCTGGCTGTCAATCAGGCCGTGGTACTGGTCCTCGCCGTCGTCATCATCGGCGGCCTGGTCGGCGGCGGCGCGCTCGGCTACGACGTCGTCCTCGGCCTCGCGCAGGGCGACCTGGCCACCGGCCTGGTGGCCGGCGCCGCGATCGTCTGCCTCGGCCTGCTCCTCGACCGCCTCACCCAGCCCGCCAAGGAGGCCTGACATGCTCGACGCACACCACCGGGGCCTCGGCCTCGACCGCCGGCGCGCCGCGGCCGTACTCGCCGCCGCGACCGGACTCGCCGTCCTCACCGGCTGCGGGGCCGCCGACATGACCCGCCAGTCCTCCCCGTACGCCGCCGCACAGGGAACGAAGACCGTCACCCTCTCCGTCCAGTCGTGGGTCGGCGCCCAGGCGAACACCGCCGTCGCCTCCTACCTCCTCGAACACGAGCTGGGCTACCGGGTGGACACCGTCCAGGTCGACGAGGTCCCCGCCTGGGACGCCCTCAGCCAGGGTCGCGTCGACGCGATCCTGGAGGACTGGGGCCACCCCGAGCAGGAGAAGCGGTACGTAAAAGACAAGCGGACCATCACCCCCGGCGGGGATCTGGGAGTGACGGGCCACATCGGCTGGTTCGTCCCCACGTATTTCGCCGAGGCCCATCCCGACGTCACCGACTGGAAGAACCTCGACAAGTACGCCGACCAGCTGCGCACCCCCGAGAGCCGCGGGAAGGGCCAGCTGATGGACGGCTCCCCGTCCTACATCACGAACGACAAGGCACTGGTGAAGAACCTGGGCCTGGACTTCGAAGTGGTCTTCGCTGGCTCCGAGGCGGCCCAGATCACCCAGATCAAGCAGTTCGCCAAGGAGCACAAGCCCTTCCTGACGTACTGGTACGAGCCGCAGTGGCTCTTCGAGCGTGTCCCCATGACCGAGGTGAAGCTCCCCGAGTACACCGAGGGCTGCGCGGACGATCCGCAGACGGTGGCCTGCGCCTACCCGGACACACCGCTGCAGAAGTACCTGAACACGCGCTTCGCGGAGTCGGGCGGAAAGGCTGCCGACCTTCTGAAGAGGTTCCACTGGACCAAGGAGCAGCAGAACGAGGTGTCCCTGATGATCGCCGAGGAGAAGCTGTCGCCACAGCAGGCGGCGAAGAAGTGGGTGGAGCGCAACGAGAACGTGTGGAAGCCCTGGGTGGAGTGACCGACCCGCGCCGGCCGGAGGGAGGCCTCGCCGGTGGGCCTTGTCGCGTGAGATGTACTCGGGCTCGCCGTTGATCGCTGTGTCGTTCGCCTCGTCTTTCACGGTGCGCCGGCCTGTGCGTCTCTCCAGGACGGGAACCGGTCCTGGACGCACTCGGCTCGCGGACAAGGCGGCGGACCGTGGTGCGGCCGGTAAGCATGCGTCGCAGCTGAGCGACCGCACGTCACTGGCCTTGTCGGCCCCAGGCGGCGGCAGGGACCACAGCCCCGGCTCCGCGTCCGGCTCCGGGACCCTGGACTTCCCACACCAGCAATCAACCAGGTGTCGCAGCAGTGCTCCGACCCCGATCGGTTCCGGGGCGCTGCTTCAGACTTCGATGTACGCCACGATCGTGATGGTCCGCAAGGCGGTGACGAAGTAGATGACCCGGACCTCGTCGATCTCGTCCGTGTAGTCGCGCAGGAGGGTGTCGGGGACCTCGGTGCCGAGCTCGGGATTGACGCTGACGGCGACGATCGCGCGGTCCAGGCGGTGCGTCTCGTTGGCGGTGAGCTTGGCGAGCTGGGTGAGTGCAGGCTCCACCATGACAACGCGCGAACGGCGCGCGGAATGCTCAGGCGACATGGGGCTGCTCGTTGGCGAGGTGGGTGGGCACAGGCGCGTTCTCCGGCTGCGGGCTCATCCGGGGCTCCCGGGCTCTCATTTGGCGTGTGCCTCCACGATATCGCCGCTGTGGGGTCTGGGAGTCCGCTACGGACGAACCGGGGCCGATGCGGGGCGTCCACGTACCCCAGCGTTGTAGTGGCAGGAGGAGGGATGCGTGTCCGCGGGGTGGAGTCGACGGACGCGAACGGTGAGGAAGACGCCTCGTCGCGGTCCGCCCAGCGAAGGCCTGGGTCGTATGCCGAGCCACCGAAGGCGCCCGGCGGCGGCGCAGTCGTGTCGCCGGGCTCGGTGCATCAACGGGTCTTGGCAGTCGCTCCGGCCGCGATGATCGCGCCGGTCGAGTTGTACACGTAGGCGTCCGCGCGGTAGAAACCCCCGCCGGTGATGTACGCCGTTTCGACGGTGCGGCACTCCCGGCCGCGGCCGGAGGCCGTGCAGGTGACGTCCCCGGGCGTCTCCTTACCGGCGGGGCTGTAGACACGGAGGAATCCCTTCACGTGCTGGCCCGTACCCAGGTCCTCGTGGAGGCGCACCCAGGCGAAGTAGAAGGAGCCGGCCGTCCGGCACAGTTGCACCGTGCCGATCTCCCGTGCGGACGCTCGGACGCGGATGTGGTTCGCCGACACCACGCTCCCGTCGCCGCCGCAGTTGGTCACTGCCGCCGGGGCTGGGGAGGCCGCGACCCCCACCGTGCCCAGTGTGAGTCCGGCGGTCACCACTGCCGCCCGCAGGCGTTTCCATGCCATTGCGTCTTTCCCCTCCTCGGTCCGCGGGGGCCGGCAGAGTCGCCGTGCCCGCCGACGGAAGCCATCGAACGCCCCCAATTGCGCGGGCGTCTGTCAGCGCCGAGCCCACCGCTGCAGTGGACCAGCAGTGGACTGTCGGCCGAGCATATCCATGCGGGATCCGGCACCTCCAGCGTCGTCCTTTTCGTCGAGGTGAGCGGTAGGCGTGTCGGCTTCTTGAGTTCTGATCACGACACCTCGATAGCGCCCGGCTTGTCTCAGGGGAGGGTTGGGCAGGTTTATGGGTTCAGTGTCTGCTGGACGTTCCTTCTTTTGGCCCTGCGGCGATAGCAGGCAGGAGGAGTCCGGAAGCCTGTCCCTTTCGGTCCCGTCAGTCCCGCGATGGGGGGATGGCGAAGTCCGTGGCCAGGGTTTGTGCCTGGTCACGGACCGGCTGGGGTTGTTCACGAGCGGATCTGAGCAGTGCTGACAGAGGCGGCCTGTCGACCGCCTGTCCTACTGTGATCACCGTGCTTGGGAATCCGTGGTTCGAGATAGACGACCCTGACGATGAGTTCGGCTTCGATGAGGCCGAACTCGCCTTCGCGACAGCTCTCCGCGAGCAGGCCAATGCGTGGGATGTTCCTTATGCCCACAGCTGGGTCGGTCGCCCCGAGGACGATTCATCACTCCTGGCCTTCGTGGGGCTGAGCGACAAGCACCGCAGGGTGTCTCTGATCGATATTGGTGTGCACGTGGTTGGTTCCAGCGTCCGCGGCGACCGCCTCCACAGTCAGCTCTACTTCCTCCCGGACCAGCCGACCAGCCTGGCGATGGAGGCAGTCGGGTCACCGCAGGAACTCGCTGAGCGCACCGCCACATGGTTCGAGACCCTCTTGCGGAAGCCGATTGTCCGCCACGAGTGGGAGCACAGCGGCCAGGTCTACGCGAGCCGCTACTTGTTCGCGGACACCGGGGAGGGGCTGGTCCAGAGCTATCACCAGACGCTGGCTCCGTCGGGGCAAGCAGAGGACCTGATCAATGCCGGCCACGTACACGGTCGGGGTTGGATCCAGACCAGCGGGCTCGGCCGGCCCGACCGTATCGTCAACATCAGAGGTGAAGGGACTGCCTGAGCAAGCAGGCCGGCCGGACACCGGGCTGTTCACGGGTGCCGCTGACCTGAGTCAATGCGACGCCTTGCGACGCCTTGAAGATTGCCTCCGTACCGAACGTCGGCGGCAGATGCCGCCAGGCACAGCCGGCGGTCAGGGCGCGTACACCACTGCCGTGAACAGGGCCCGTTCGTCACACGGAGCGGTCCCCACCACCTTGCGGTCGTACGGCGAACGGCGAACGACGGCAAGAGCGGGGCAACCAACTCCCAGAGTGCATCAGGAACCAGACGCTTCGACAGATCATCACTCACGACCGGCATCGTGCCGCTCGAACATCACGTCACGTCGTGGGACAGCCACCTACGCGTTGGTTGGTGCGGCCGTCCTGGCGGTCTGCTCGATCTTCGCGAAGTAGGCTGCACGGGCTTCCTCGTCGATCGGCCGCTCGTGTTCGGCGCGCATCCCGGTCCGGCCGTCGACGCCCTCGCGCAGGATGTCGGCGTGCCCGGCATGCCGGATGGTCTCGCCGAGGACATGGACCATGATGGCGAACAGGTTCGTGTTGGGAGAAGGCTCCGACCACCAGGGCACGTGGCCGGGGGCGTCGAGGGCAAGCTCGTTGATCGTCGCGTCCGAGTGTTCCCACGTGCGCCGGTAGAACCCGACGATCTGATCACGCGTCTCGTTCTCGGCCGCCCATTGATCGCTGCCGTCGGAGTCCTGCCACCGGCACAGCGGCTCCGGAGAAGGGCGGTCGAAGACCTCACCGAAGTACCTGGCCTCGACCGTGGCCACGTGTTTGACCAGGCCGAGGAGGTTGGTCCCGGTCGCCGTCAGAGGCCGGCGCGCGTCGTATTCGGACAAGCCGTCGAGCTTCCAGAGCAGCGCCTCACGGTCCCGCCGCAGTCTCTTGTGCAGGTTGTCCTTCGCAAAATCATCGATCATGCGGCACGAGCCTGCCATGGGCTGATCATGGTCTCAAGATCCCGTACGCGGTCCGCAACGACTGGCGGAACCGTGGTCAGCTACGGTCACCGCCCCGACCTACTGCAAGGAGGTCAGGGAACCTGTCCACGTGAGAAAACCTCTAAGTGTCTGTCGTTGTTGCGAACTTGAGGAGTGCTGGTCGAACGCACCAGCGTCCTCGCAGCAGTGCGCAGCTTGTCACCCGAGCGGTGGGAGGCGAGGACGTCCGCAATGGCCGACCGGCGGCGACGGTGAAAAACGCTGTCCGCTCACCGGAGCACGGTGATAGACATCCGGCGTGGAAAAGAATCTTGAGTTCCCTGACCTGCTGCGACTGATCGATGAACGGTCGACCGCCTTCCGCGCCGTGGTCGCCACCCTGCCCGGTCTCGACGCGCAGGTGCCGACCTGCCCCGGGTGGACGCTGTTCGATCTGGTGAAGCACCTGGGTGGGGGAGACCGTTTCTGGGCCGCCATCGTCGGCGCGGGGTCTGCCGACGCTCCCCCGGCCGAGGCCGTCGCCGCGCGCGCCGCGCTGGAAGTGCCGCAGGAGCGTGAGGCCCTGCTGGCCTGGCTGGACGCGTCGACGCAGCTTCTGCTGGGCGCCCTGCGAGCGGCGGGACCGGAGAGCGGTTGCTGGACGTGGTGGCCCGCGTCGCAGTCACCGCAGACCGCCGGCGGCACCGCCCGGCACCGGGTCCAGGAGACCGCGGTGCACACCTACGACGCCCAGCTCGCCGGGGGCTCCCCACAACCACTGCCGGTCGAGCTGGCACTCGACGGTGTGGAGGAGTTCCTGTTCACCGTCTGCGCAACGCCGAGTGCCTGGCCGCACAAGCCCGCGGCCTTCGACTTCCACGCCGCCGAGGGCCGCTCCTGGCGCCTCACCGTCGACGGCGACGGCGCACGCACCACCCGTATCCCCGCGCCCACCGCCGCGACCGACGAAGACTCGGACGCAGCCGGCGCCTCCGTCCACGGCACGGCCAGTGAGCTGGTCCTCTACCTGTACGACCGGATCCAGGCCGACTCCTTGCACGTTGACGGAGACGCAGGGCTGCTCGACCTGCTCCGCGCCTGGGAGCCGGAGGAGAAGTAGGACGTAGCGCGGGCGGTTGGCCCCGCCTCCAGCCGGTAAGACACGACTCGTCGCCAGACTCCTCCAGGTTCACCTTCCTCGGCCCGGCCGAGAAGGGGCCCCCACGCGACTCGATCGGAGCCAGCCCCACCAGGGAGACCGTGGGCCCGGCCGGCGGTGTGAAGACCGGAGCGCTAGGGCCGGGGAACTTCGGGGAACCCGACGGGGCGCCCGAGCCGACCGGAGCATCGGGCGCCGGCGCGGTGACCGTGACCGTCGCCGTCACTGTCGGGGTCACCACCGGAGCCGCCATCCTGGCGGTCGGGGAGTTGAACACCACGGGCAGGCGAGAAACCCGAGCACCACACCCAGAACGGCCGCCAGGGCCGAGACCAGCGCGGCCACCTCACCCAGCCTGCGCCCAGGTACCGCGGCCGGGCCAGCGGGCCCCGCTGGCGGGAACGGCGGCAGCGGGTGCGGCGGCGGTAAATCCAGTGCTCATTGGACAGATGCAGTACTCAGTCACACCTGGTCACACCTGCTGTGACCGGACAGGTCAGCTTGCGAGTTCATCGGTGGGATCGGCAGGCCACAGCGCTTCTGTGCGGCGTTGTCTGCGAATCGCTGGCCATCGGAACCCGCGAAGCGGCGGGCGCCCATGACACGCCCTGCCGAAAGCAACGCCCCAGTTGGCGCGGGTCTGGCCTCCGTGCGCCGCCCTGGCCCGCGCTACGAGGCGAACATCCTGGTCGCAGTCCTTGACGAATGGCAGTGACCGGAGGTGACCTTCCCGTCCTCGGTCACCAGTCCCGGCCGGCGGTCAGCTCCTCCGCATCCGGTCCACCTTCGAAGTGGACAAGCAAGTCAAGGCCGGAGGCACTCGCCCTGCGGATCGAAGCAGACGAGCCCGTGCTCGCGGGCCGGCGAGGCGGCGTACTCAGACACTTCCTCGGCCCTGCCCTAGGACATGAGCAGGTACGCAATCGGCCCCGATGCCAGGGCGAGGGGGCTTCTGCGTCCCGGTGGCCGTAGGCCGCCGAGCAGCGGACGGCGGCGGGCTCCCTCTGTGAGCAGGGCCGGCTCGGGGACGCACGGGCCAATGGGCCGCTCGGGGGTAGCCCGTCCGGCAGGTAGAGGGTCCGTTCGTGCGGCTTCCGTTGCTGCCTGGGTAGCGCCTCAGCGGCCGCTTTTCGTCCTCTTGACGATATGGGCACATCTCGTTATCGTCGCATTGACGAAATGAAGGGGGTTCGCCATGGCCGACATCACCCGGCGCTTCGGATGGCGTCACTTGCGCTCCGCGCCCACCACACACATCCGCCACCACAAGCGCGGCCGACTCGTCCACGACGGGCTCGGGCTCAGTTTCTGGTACCGGTCACTCTCAGCGGCGCTGTCCGAAGTCCCGGTCGACGACCGGGAGCTGGCCATGGCGTTCCACGCCCGTACGTCCGACTTTCAGGATGTCGCCGTGCAGGCCACCGTCACCTACCGGATCAGCGACCCGGCCGAAGCCGCGGCCCGACTCGACTTCTCCGTCGACCCGGACACCGGGAGCTGGCGCGGAGCCCCCTTGGAGCAGATCGCCACTCTCCTCACCGAAACCGCGCAGCAGCACACGCTGGACGTACTGGCCCGAACTCCGCTGGCCGTCGCTCTGGTGGACGGCGTCGCCTCCGTGCGGGGGAGCGTCACCGCCGGTCTCGCCGCCGAGCCCAGACTCCCGGCCACCGGCATCGATGTGGTGGCCGTACGGGTCGTGGCGATCCGCCCCGAGGCCGAGGTGGAGCGCGCCCTGCGCACCCCGGCCCGCGAGCAGATCCAGCAGGAGGCGGACCGGGCCACCTATGAACGGCGGGCTGTCGCCGTCGAGCGCGAGCGGGCCATCGCCGAGAACGAGCTGGCCAGTCAGATCGAACTGGCCAGGCGCGAGGAGCAGCTGATCGACCAGCGCGGCACCAACGCCCGCCGCGAGGCCGAGGAGAAGGCGGCGGCTGACGGCATCCGGACCGAGACCGAGGCGTCCCGCAAGGTCTGCCTGGCCCGCGCGGACGCCGAGGCGGCGCGCGAGACGGGCGCGGCGCGCGCCGAGGTTCAGGCAGCCTGGCTGCGCGTGCACGACGAAGCCGGCCCGGGCACGCTGCACGCCCTGGCGGTGACCCGGCTGGCGGAGAACCTGCCGCGGATCGAGAGCATCACTCTCTCTCCTGACGTCCTCACCGGGCTCCTCGCCAGGCTCGGACGCCCGGAAGGCGGCGCGGGCGCGTGAGCCTGGCCCCAAGGGCGGTGCTCGTACACCGCAGAACCGAGTACGAGGAACTGCTCGCCCGGCACGGGACGCACGGGCAGGCCGCGTTCTTCCTTTCCAGCCGGGGCCGGTCGATCGACGAGGTGGTCCGCCGCCACGAACGCACGCGGCAGGCGCTGCGGGAAGTGGCGGCGGCGGTGCCGCTCACCTGGCGCAGCTCGCGGGTGGAGCGGGCGGACCTGGACCGCTTCCTGTTCGCCCCGGAGGACGTGGTGGTCGTGGTCGGCCAGGACGGCCTGGTCGCCAATACCGCGAAGTATCTGCGCGGACAGCCGGTAGTGGGCATCGACACCGACCCGGGGCGAAACCCGGGAGTCCTGGTCCGTCACCGCTGCGCCGACGCGGCAGCGCTGTTGCGTGCGGCAATCGCTGCCGGAAGCCAGGCAGAGGAGCTGACCATGGTCGAGGCCGTTGCCGACGACACCCAGCGCCTTCTCGCGCTGAACGAGATCTACCTGGGCTCATACGGTCACCAGACGGCCCGCTACCGCCTGGGTTCCGACGGCGACAACGGCCCGGGTGAGGCCCAGGCGTCCTCCGGGGTGCTGGTGGGCACAGGCACGGGCGCCACCGGCTGGCTGCGTTCCCTGTGGCTGGAGCGCGGCAGCTCCGCAGGGCTGCCCGCACCCTGCGAGCGGCGGCTCCTGTGGTTCGTGCGGGAGGCCTGGCCCTCTCCCGCGACCGGTACGACGAGGGTCTCCGGGGAGCTGGGGCGGGGTCAGGGGTTGCAGCTGACCGTGGAGTCGGACCGGATCGTGGTATTCGGCGACGGGATGGAGAGCGATGCGCTGGAGCTGACCTGGGGCCAGAGCGTACGGCTGGGCATCGCTGGAACATCGCTGCGCCTGGTGACGTGAGCGCCCTGCCCTACGACCGGGACACCGCCCTGGTCTGGTGCGAGGCTCTCCAAGAGCAAGGCATCGAGGCCAAGAGGGCGGTGTCCCCGTACCGGGGCGGCCGGCGCATCTGGAGGTCCGACATACGCAGACCGTCGACGACGACGTGCTCGGGTACACCGGCACCGCGTCCCTGCCCCATCACCTTGTCGTCGCACTTCCCGACGGACGCATCGCCCGCTCCCAACGACTCACGCCGCTGCCGGCCGGCCAGGTGGCCATCGCCCTTCAGGAAGTTGGTGCAGGAGGCACTGCTCGTACTGAGGGCGGCGAGACGCACCAGAAGGTGGTCGGCACCCTGATGGCGGAGGTCGCGGACGGCACCAATCGACACCTCGTGGTCACCGTCGTACACGGCCTGCCGTGAAGGCCGCGGCGAGGGTGTCCATCACGGCCAGGGCCAGCCGGTCGAGTATCCAGCGGTCCAGCAGACGGAGCCTGGCAGGCCACGGCGACCGTGCGGGATCGGAGGGCGCTGGGATGCCCCCGCTGCCGGCTGGACAGGAAGGCCCGGTCCGAGCCCAGCTCCGCGACCTCATGCGGTTTGCCGCCGTTGGCGGGAGCGCCAGGTCACCGGCAACGCCCGGATCAGGTTGATCATGTCGATCAACCTGATCCGGTGGGCCTCAGGCGGCAATCGGCTGCGGTGCGGCGGCGAGGCCCTGCTTGACCTGCCGGGTGAGCTCGTCGGCGACGATCTCCGCCAGGCCGGCCTCGATGCCGTCCAGGGTCTGGGCGGCGACGTCGGCGGCGGAGACCTTCCGGTCGGCGGGGACGGCGGCGGCCATGTCGGTGTCCATGTAGCCCACGTGCAAGGCCGATACGGCGATGCCCCGGGGTGCCAGTTCGTCGCGGGTCGCGCCGGTCAGTGCCCAGGCGGCGGCCTTGGATGCGGCGTAGGAGCCGAGGTGGGCCGGGTGCAGCCAGGAGAGCACGGACAGGACGTTGAGCACGGTTCCGCCGCCGTTGCCCTCGATGACGGGGGCGAAGGCCCGGGTGAGGGCCAGCGGGCCGAAGAAGTTGGTCTCCATCTCCCGGCGCACCTCGTCCGGTTCGTCTCCGAGCAGCGTCGCGCCGGTGGAGATGCCCGCGTTGTTGATCAGCAGGGTCGCGTCGGACGCGATACGGGCGGCGTCCCGCACCGACTCCGGGTCCGTGACGTCCAGGCGCAGCGGGATGACGCCGGGGAGGTCGACGGACTCCGGGCGGCGGGCCGCCGCGTAGACCTTCGTGCCGCGCTCCACGAGCTGGGCGGCCAGGTGCCGCCCGAGGCCCCGGTTGGCGCCGGTTACGACCGCGACCGCGTTCTTCAGTTCCATGCCTGCTCCTCGGCCTGGCGGGTGCCGTTCGGCCACCCACACAACTTAGATTATGTCTGCAATCTAAACACTGCTCTACGATAGATGCCAGTCGACATCCAAACGGGAGGTGGCCATGGGCCGCGTGTCGCAAGCACAGGCGGAGGAAAATCGTCGGCGGGTGGTGGACACCGCCTCCCGGCTCCTCAGGGAGCGGGGTACGCAGGTCAGCGTCGCCGACCTGATGAAGGCGGCCGGTCTGACCCACGGCGCCTTCTACAAGCAGTTCGCCTCGAAGGAGGCGCTCGTGGCCGAGGCCACCGCCCAGGCCTTCGCCGAGCTCGCCCTGCGGCACACCGCCGGGCTGGAGGAGTACGACGGGCAGCGGGACACAGCCCAGCGGGCTCTGATCGACGCCTACCTCTCCGTCGAGCACCGCGACGCCCCGGCGGACGGCTGCCCGGTCGCCGCGCTCGCCACCGACATGGCGCGGGAGGACGGGGGGCCCGAGGCCCGGCGCGTCTACACAGAGGGAGCGGCCCGCTTCGCCGAATCCCTCGCCACCGAGGACCAGGACGGGACCGCCCGGCTCTGTACCTTGCTGGGCGCGCTGCTCCTGTCCCGGGCCACCAAGGGCTCCCCGTTCTCCGAGGAGATCCTCACCTCGGCGCACGCCGCCTTGACGCGAAGCGGCTGATCAGGGGCGGGGCCGGGGTGCGCGCGGACCGTCGACGTACGCAGCCGGACGTCCGCCGTAGGCCTCATGTAGCGCTTCGGCGGCGATCTGCTGGAGTCCGGCCTCCACCGCGCCCGCTTCCTGTGCGGTGCACAGCCGGCCCTCGTACTCGGGCGGGACGTGCTGCGTGATGCGCCGCATCCGACCGTCGTCGGTCGTACCGGGCGCGGCGGTGAATCCGAAGCGGGCGCGGGTCTCGATGACGAGTCCGGTGCGCTGGGCGGCCTGCCGGCGGGGACCTCCACGAGGCCCTCCAACGCCGGAAGCAGGCAGGGTCCGAGTTCCACAGTGGTGTGCGCGCCCGCACCCTGGCCGCAGCAGACCGCGGCCTGACGTTGGAGTCCTCAGGAGACGCGATCTTGGACTGCTAGGTCGTCCGGGTGAGTGGCGACAGGTTCTCGCTCTCGTACTGCTCGCGCAATGGCATGCTCGGCGGAAGCGGCGCCTTCGCCGTTCCATAGCCTCAGGAAGAGTTGTAGATGATTGTTCCGGCGGGTCACGTTCTGGCGCCTGTGGTGGCTTTATCGCTCTTGGGGGGATCTTCGGCCACGTCGCTCATGACCGGGTCGGCAGTTTCCTACGACGGACAGTCTCTGCACGGCACCGCTCTGTTCAGCATCAAGGCGACCAACAACGCGGCAGCGCAGGCTTTCACCACCGCGAGCAGCCGCATCACCCGCGTGAGCGCGTATGTGGCCAGCGGTGCTGTGACCGGTCAGATCACGGCACAGATCCGAAAGAGCAGGGCCGATGCCTCGTCGGTCATCGCGAGCAAGAGCATCAGCCTGGCTTCCCTGGGAGGGGCCGGGGCGGGGTGGCTGGAGTTCCCGGTGAACGCCGCCGTCGCCCCGGGAACCACGTACTACCTTCACCTGCAGGCGACGACGACCGAGAACAAGCCCATTGCCTGGTACGGAACCGTTTCCTCAGGTCCGGGTTCCCTGACCAGCTGGAACTACGACAAAGCCTACTGGGGCGGCTGGCACGCCTACGACTCCCGGCTCGCGTTCCACGTCGAGCCCACCGGCAGCGAGCGGTGTGGCGAGGCGGACCGATGCTACGTCCCCACGACGGCGCTCGCAGCGCGCACCTCGGGTCTGCTGAGCAGCCTGCGCGCCAACGAGGCCGTAACCCCCGCATTCGCCGTCGGGGCGTCCTACGTGCAGGACAGCAACGTGCTACGTCTGCCGTCCGGCCGCTGGAGGTACCTGCCGACCGGCGCGAAGGCGTCCGTCGTCGTTCCCGCGAACGACCCGGGCGCACTGTCCCAGATCGCCGAGAGCCGCCGCTGGCTCACCTCGGGCACCGTTCCCGGCCGCTCGGACGCTCAGAGGGCCACGGCACGGCGTGCGCTGCTGTCGATGCGCGCCCTGCTGCAGCCCAACGGGGCCTCGGCGGCGGCCTGGTCCCCGGCGTGGGAGTACTCCTGGCCCCGCGACGGTGCTTTCGTGGCGGCGGCCTTCGCCGCCACTGCGCACGATGAGGAGGCGTACCGCATCCTGCAGTACGACGCCCGCACCCAGCGGGCCGACGGTACGTGGGATGCCCGGACCAGACTCGACGGCAGCGGTCCCCCCGATGCGCGCCCCTGGCAGCTGGACGCCGACGGCTGGGTGCCCTGGGCCACCTGGCAGTGGTACCAGGCAGCGCCCGCCGGTGACCGGAACGCACGGCTCAACACCCTTTACCCGATGGTACGCAAGGCAGCGAACCGGGCCGCGGCCTCCCTCGGCTCCAACGGGCTCCCGCCGGCCTCCCCCGACTACTGGGAACTGTCCACCGCCACCACCAATATCGGTACCGCGGCACCGCTCCTCGCCGGTCTCAACGCCGCCGCCGACCTAGCCGCCCACCTCGGACAGGACACTGACCGGGTGAAGTGGACCGCGGCGGCCGGACGGCTCTCGGCCGGCATCGCCCGCTACTTCGCGCCGCTGGGCTACCAGCGCACCATCGACGGCAAGCACGGCCGGGACAGCGCCGCGGCCTTCATGGCACCCCCCTTCAACCGGGCCCCGGCCGATCTGCCGGCAGCCCTGAGCTCCACCTACCAGGCGCTTCTCCAGCCGAACGGCGGCCTGAGCCCGGGCAACGACCCCGGCGCACCCTGGGGTTCTTACGCCTGGACCCCCAGCACCAGCTTCTTCGCACTGGCCTGGGCACACCTGGGCGACACCACCAGAGCCGATGCGGTACTGAACTGGGTTCTGGCCAAGCGCAACGGGCTCGGCGAACTCCCCGAGACCGTCAACGGCGCGGGAAACCCCTCGTCTGTCGCGCCGCTCGGCTGGACCGGTGCCCTGGCAGTCATGGCGTTGAGCGCCCGGCAAGGTGACCCGCTTCCCACACCGCCCCTGCGGTAGCACACGGGGCATCCCCCCTGGAGCGGCACGGGTGCCACCCCGTACTCACGCCCTCGCACCCGCACGCCATCCGCGGCCACGCCCGTGTCGCTGAAGCCGCGCAGGTCGGCGTAGAGGCTTCCGTCGGTAAGTCCGGCAGGGTTGTTGCGGGCCCAGTGGAGCACGAGGGTGGTCTTCCCGACCCCGGCAGGCCCAATGACCAGGCAGACGGGCGCCTCGCCCCCGTGGCCCAGGGCAGAGCGGCAAGGACGGCAGCGTTTCACCCGGTGAGCCTGAGCAGGAAGATCGCCGTGCGGTCGTCGCGGTAGCCCTCGCAGCTCTCTTGCGCTGCGGCGACCAGCGCGTTCGCGAAGCCGGCGTGACGCCAACGACGCTTCCAGTAGTGCGACTTCGGGCGTAGGCAGTCCCCTCCTGAGGTGGGAGGGACGGTCCTCCTGAACGGTGACGATCCGCCAGGACGGCCTGCATAGCCTCGTCGCCATGAACCGACGCAGAATCGCCGTCACCGCCTCCGCCTTACTGGCCCTGCTCCTGCCGCTCCCGCTCGCAGCCGCGAGCATCGCGGCCGCGGCCGGTAGCGCCCCCGCCGCGCAGAGCCCCCGTACCTCCGCACCCGAACTCCCCCGCCCCACCGGACGGTTCCCAGTGGGACGGGACACCCTCCACCTCGTGGACCGCAGCCGCACCGACCCTTGGTCCGGATCGGGCCCGCGCGAGCTCATGGTGACCATGAGCTACCCGGCCCGGCCCGATACCGGAGCGGCTCCCGGGCGCTACCTCACCGACGAGGAGGCCCGGAGGCTGCTCGTCTCCCGCGGACTGGACCAGGCGATCTCGGTGGAGACCCTGACGGGCACGAGAACCCACTCCAGGCCGGGAGCCCGGCCCGTCGACGGCCGTCGTCCTCTGGTGATCCTTTCGCCGGGCTTCACCGCCCACCGGGCCACCCTCACCTCCCTGGCCGAGGACCTGGCCTCGCGCGGCTATGTCGTGGCCGCCGTCGACCACGCCTACGAGAGCGTCGGTACGGCCTTCCCCGGGGGCCGGGTGCTTACTTGTCTGGCCTGCGAGCAGACCGGCGGGGAGGCGGGCTACCGCAAGGTGACCGACACCCGCGCCCTCGACTCGTCCTTCCTCCTCGACCGACTCACCGGCCCCCGCCCGGCCTGGCGCCACGCCGACATGATCGACCGACGCCGCATCGCGATGGCCGGCCACTCGATCGGCGGGGCGTCCGCGGTGGCCGCCATGGCCGTCGACAGCAGAATCCGCGCCGGGATCAATCTCGACGGGGGCATCCACACCCCCGTCCCCGACGCCGGACTCAACGGGCGCCCGTTCATGCTGATCGGCGCGCAGAACAACGCCCCCGGTGGGGACATGACCTCCTGGGACCGGGAATGGCCCAGGCTGGACGGCTGGAAGCGCTGGCTCACCTTCGCGGACTCCGGCCACTTCACCTTCACCGACTTCCACGTCATCGGTGACCAGCTGGGCCTGTCCGACCCGAACGCCCCCCTGCCCGGCACCCGCTCCGCGGAACTGACCCGCCGCTACGTGGCCGCGTTCCTCGACCAGCATTTGCGCGGCCTGCCCCGGCCAGTCCTCGACGGCCCGTCCGCCGACACGCCCGAGGTCCGCTTCCACACCCCCTGACCGGAGAGCGCGGACCACGGTCACCGGGCCGGGGGCGCCGGCCCGGCGGCGGGTACGTACTCCCGGCCCGGCAGACAGCACCTGGTCCGCCATCTGCGGGGGCGAGGCCCCGCAGATGGGCAGTCGAGAGGTCGTTGGCCTGGGTCGTGCACGCCCGCAGACACGCCCGCGACACACACGGGACTGACCGCGACCGCCAACCACGCCGTTCACCGTGGTGGAGCCCAGCGAAGCCTTGACCCTTGGGGGGCTGCACCGGGCCAGTGGGCCCGACCTCTCCGGACGGACAGTCGGAGCCACCTTCATCGTCCGGGCCCCGCCTGCCCGGTGGAGGAGCGGGATTCCCGCACCTCTCCCCCACCGGGCTGGCGTCACTCACACACGGTCCGGTGTCCGTCGGTGGCCCGGTTCGACGCCGGGGAGTTCGGCCCGGTACCGGGGCATGCTCAGTGCGGATGCCCGCTACGGGAGGCCGGGACGTCAGGTCGTCGAGCCGGGCACCGACGGCCGGTACTCCCGCCGCCGCCTGCGGTGGTGGACCCCGTACGAGTCGACCGATCGGACCGGCTGATACTCCGGCTCAGCCGCGTCGTCGAAGGGGCGTGAGCCCTACTCGGCGGCCGTGCTCTCGGCACGTCGACGAACCAGCGCATGGATGGTGCGGTCGGCCGTCCACCTCACATCGCGGCGAGCCACGTCGTCGCACCATCGAAACCCTCGTGATCCACCGCCGCTCCCTTCGGGTTGCAGCCCCCGTCGCTGTGGCCGGATGACGTTTGTCCGGAACCGGGTGTACCTCGAGGCCCCTTTCCCGGCTCTTGGCGCACGTAGTTGTGCTCGCCACCCCTTGAGGAGAAGCCGTGCGTTCGAGAAGGAAACTGTCGGTTCTGGGCGCTGTCTGCGTGGGTGCCCTGGCGGTCGGGGGGCCGGCACAGCCCGCACTCGCGGACGGCTCGGTCAACGGGCCCGTCGAGAACTGCAACGCCGCGGCCGCCGTGTCGCCGGGGTCTTTCGGCACCGGCGCGCTGTCGTGGTGCATTCTGGCGTCCCAGCAGAGCGGCGAGGCCAAGAAGCTGGCCCGCGAGGGGTTCGTCAAGGGCCTGCTCGAGATGCTGACGAACCACACCGGCGGCAATTACAACATCATGATTTTCGACGTCAAGGGCAAGAACGCCTTCGGGGACCCCTGGTTCGTCCACCCCTACACCGCGAACCTCAAGGACGTGGCGTACCAGGGCGACATCGAGTACCACGACGCGACCTCGCGCGAGGACCAGACCTACCGGATCTGGATCTTCTCCGGCGGCGGCAGCTTCACCAACCACGGCGACGGCGGATGGATCAACTGGGGCTTCTACGGCCTGTGGGACCGCAACGGCTCCACCGTCGACTTCCGCCCCACGATGGTGCCGGCCACGACCCCCGGCGTCCCCAAGGGCGAGACGCCCGGTCCCGGCGACACCCCCATCACCCCGGGCGTACCCGCCCAGCCCGGCCCCCGTCCCGGATTCCGCGCCGACAGCGCAGCGACGACGCCCTCCGGATCAGGCCGCCCGCCCGTCGGGGTCCCTGTGCGCCTGAAGACCGTCAACAACCTCGGGGCTGCCGCGACGAACGCCGCCTCCGGCTCGACGGTGGTCGCGGGGAAGCTGGGTGACACCAACTCCACGTGGACGTTCAAGGAGGCGGGCGGCGGCCGCTACCAGATCGCCAACGGCCTCGGTCCGGCCCTCACCGAGAACACGAGCACCTACTTCGCGTCCATCACCACCTGGAAGGGCGGCGCCGCCCAGAAGTGGGAGGTCATCCCCATCAAGGGCGACACCTACCAGATCAGGATCAGTGACCAGGACTGCCTGACCTACCACGAGGACTACAAGAAGCTCGGTGTGTGGACCTGCGACGGTTCCCAGGGCCAGCAGTGGAGCATCGCCCGCTGAGCGGCACCCCCACGGGGCCCGCAGCCGCGCCACCGCGCGGGTGAGTTGTCCGCCGAGGGCTTTCGGGGCGGGTGTCGGGCCCGCTAGACCCCCAGTGCGGTTGATCATGATGGCCGCTCGGACCTCGCCATCGTCGCCACCATCCGCTCCAGGCGGGCCAGCCGGGTCTTCTCGGTGCGGGCGGTGACCAGGCTGAGATACAGGGCGAACTGGTCGGACTTGCCGAGCGTCTCGTAGAACGTCCGCGCCGCCGGGTTCGCGGCGAGCGCCTCGACGAGATCCGGCGGGGCGGTGGCGTTCTTCTGCGAGGCGTACGCCGTCGCCCAGCGACCGTCCGCCCGCGCCGCCTCGACCTCGGCGAGGCCGCGGGGACGCATCCGTCCCTCGGCGATCAGGGCCTCGGCCTTGTCTACGTTCACCTGCGACCAGGGCGAGCGGGGGCGGCGGGGTGTCGTGCGCTGCAGGAAGTACGTGTCGTCGAAGCCGCGCCGCAGACCGTCGATCCAGCCGAAGCAGAGGACCGTGTCGACCATCTCTTCCCAGGTGAGCGACGGGATGCCGGTATGCTTCTTGGCGATCTTCACCCAGAGCGCGGTCCGCTCCCCGTGATGCTCGTCGAGCCATGCCTCCAGCTCGGCCGGGCTCGCGGGGACAAGAATCTCGACGCCGTCCTCGTATTTCTGCATGAACCGCAGGCTAGAGGCCATATAGGGCAGATTCTGGCCTACTTTAGACCCGCAGCCCTCGACGCCGCCGAATTTCACGACCGCCGCCGGGGGATCTGGCCTCCCGGCGGAACCGGCTCATGTCCACAGAGGTTCTCCGGCGAACCCCCGGTGAGCAATGGCCCATCCCGCCGGAGGTGCAGGCCCTCACTGAGGTCCTGGTGTCTAGTGCTGTGGCCGGGAAGGTTTGCCGGGTCGCGGCGTCCGGTGCGGTGCATCGCAAGGCGGAGGGCCACGGCTCGTACCGGACGTACTTCC